>NZ_BAAASZ010000006.1:140442-199256 GCF_039533145.1 Streptomyces macrosporus | reverse complement strand
GCCCCCTCCCGCCCGGAGCCCCCTTCCCCTCTGCCTCCCGCTCGCGCGGAACCCACGGCGGTGCAACCGACATGACGACGCCCTCATCCACCCCGCCCCCCGCGTCCACGGGCCGTGTCCCACGGCCGTGGGCCCTGCTCCTGGTGCTCGCCGGGAACATGCTCATCGACGCCCTGGAGGTGTCCCTCGTCCTCGTGGCGCTGCCCGCCGCCGGAGCCGACCTCGGCCTGTCGATGTGGGCGGTGCAGTGGGCGATGAGCGGGTTCGCCCTCGGCTTCGGCGCGCTGCTGCCCCTGGGCCCCCGGATCACCGCCCGCTGGGGTCGCCGCCCGGTCTACCTGGCCGCCCTGCTCGTCTTCGTCGCCGCGTCCCTGGCCGGATACCTGGCCGACGGCATCGCCGTGCTGGTCGCCACCCGGGTCGTCAAGGGCATGTGCGCGGCGCTCACCGCCCCCACCGGACTGGCCATCGTCGCCGACGTCTTCCCCGAGGGACCGGAACAGCGCCGTGCCGTGTCGGTCTACGCCCTCTTCGGCGCGGCCGGCTTCACCGTGGGGCTGCTGCTCTCCGGCGCCCTCACCGAGGCGGACTGGCGCTGGACGCTGGTGTTCCCCGCCCCGGTGGCGCTGGTACTGCTGGTGGCCGCGGTCCGACTCGTCCCCGGGGACGCGCCGGACCGCGCCGACCGCCCCGCTCCGCCGAGGACGGCGGACCTGCTGCGCGACCGCTCCCTGCTGCGCTCGGCCGCCGGTGCGGCGACGCTCAACGGCACCTATCTGGGGCTGTTGTTGTTGAGCACCTTCGAGGTGCAGACCGAGTGGGGCTGGTCCCCCTGGTGGACCGCCCTGGCCTTCCTGCCCGCCTGCCTGCCCCCGGCGCTGACGACCCTCCACGCGGGCCGGATGGCCGCGCGCTTCGGCACGGCCCGGCTGGTGGCCCTCGGGGCCCTGGCGGCGGCCACCGGATACGCGCTGCGGGCGGCGTCGCCCGTGCCGGACTCCTACGCGGCCGGCCTGTTGCCGACGCTGCTGCTGGTCGGCGCCGCCTTCGTGCTCTCCTTCGCGGCTTTGAACATGCAGGCCACCGCCGGTCTGCCGCCCGCCGCTCGCGGCCCGGCCGTCGCCCTCTACCAGACCGCCGTCCAGGCCGGCGCGGCGGTGACGCTGTCACTGGTCGCGGCGCTGCGCGGCGTCTCCGGCAGCGACCGTCCCGCGCTGCTGCTCGTCACCGCTCTCGGCCTGCTGGGCCTCCTCGTCGCGCTCACCGGGCTGTCCGATGCCCGCGGACGCGTGTCCGCGACGGCCGGGGCCGGCGAACGCGCACCTCGAGGACAACCTCAGGGACGACCCCAAGGACACTCCCAAGGACATCCCCAAGAACAGGGCAACGGACGATGATCGCACCGAAACCGTGCACCCACCCGGCCGCGGCGCTCGACCCGGACGCGCTGCGCGCCGCCGACCTCGACGAACGCGTCCGGACCATCGAGGAGTTCATCGTCCGGGAGCTTTCCCGGCTGCTGGACCTGCCGCCCGGCCGGCGCGTCGACCTCCACAGCCCGCTGCACGCCCAGGGCGTCGGATCGATCCTGGGCCTCCACCTCGGACGGCTGCTGGAGACCACCCTGGGGGTCGGACCGGACGTCGTCCGGCTCCTGCGGGACGGCAGTGTGGCGCGGCTGGCGGCCGACCTGGCCCTGCGGCTCGACGACCGTCCGCGTCTCACCGCCCCGGGCGAGGAGCCGACCGGGGAGGAGGACGCGCTCGTCGCCCCCGGCGGTGCGCGGTGACCCCGCTCGTGCCGCCGGGGCCGGGCAGGCTCGACCTGTGGGTGCTGCGCCAGCCGTGGACCCGGCTCCCCGGCGACCCGCTGGTGGTCTCCGAACTCGACGAGCGGGAACGGGCCCGCGCGGACGCCTTCGTACGGACACACGACCGACTGCTGTACCTGTCGGCGCACATCGCGCTGCGCCGGCTGCTGGCCGCGTACCTGCGGATACCGCCGGGCGAGATCCGTTTCGTCCGGGAGCCCTGCCCCGGTTGCGGCAAGCCGCACGGCCGTCCGGCCGTCGCCGGGGAGCCGCCGCCGCTGCACTTCTCGCTCTCCCACAGCCACGGCCTGGCGCTCTTCGGCGTGGCCGCCGAGCCGGTCGGGGTGGACGTGGAGAGGCTGCCGGCGGCGGAGACGGTCGAGCTGTGCAGTTCCGCCCTCCACCCGGCCGAGCAGGAGGAACTGGCGCGGCTGGAACCGCACGAACGCCCGGCGGCCTTCGGGCGGCTGTGGACCCGCAAGGAGGCCTACCTCAAGGGCCTCGGCATCGGGCTCGGCCGTGACCTGGCCGCCGACTACCTGGGCGAGCACGGCGGGCCGGACGCGCCCCCCGGCCCGGAGGGCTGGACGGTGCGCAACGTGTCCTGCGGCTCCAGCCACGTCCTCCACGTGGCCGCCGCCGCCGTCCGCGGCACGTCGGTGCGGTTCACCGACGTCCGCTGGCTGCCCGCCGACTGCCTGTACGTCCAGGACGCCACCGGACTCATCGAGGGAAGGGAGCCCCAGCAGTGGACCGAACCGCCTTCGTCTTCCCCGGACAGGGGTCTCAACGCGTGGGCATGGGAGCCGACATCGCCGAGCGGTGGCCCGACCTGGTCGACGCCTACTACCGGCCCGCGGACGAGATCCTCGGCATCCCGCTGACCGACCTGTGCCGGCACGGCCCGCAGGAGGCGCTGCGCGAGACCGCCGTCACCCAACCCGCGATCTTCGTGACCAGCATGGCCGCCCTCGACGTGCTGCGGCGCAGGGGGGTGCGGCCGGACGTGGTCGCCGGGCACAGCCTGGGCGAGTACGCGGCGCTCACCGCCGCGGGGGTGCTGGAGTGGACCGACGCCCTGCGCCTGGTGCGCTACCGCGGCGAGTTGATGGCGGCGGTCAACGAGCGGGTGCCGGGCGCCATGCTCGCCGTCATGGGCCTGGACCTGGCCGTGGTCGAGGAACTGTGCGCCCGGGTGGCGGAGGAGACCGGGCAGGTGGTGGAGGTCGCCAACGACAACGAGCCCGCCCAGGCGGTCGTCTCCGGCGAGGCCGCCGCGGTCGCGCGTCTGGGGCACGCCGCCACCGAGGCCGGGGCCCGCAAGGTGGTCCCCCTGGGCGTCGGCGCGCCCTTCCACTGTGCCCTGATGCGGTCGGTCGAGGCGGACTTCGCCGACGCGCTGGCCGCGGTGGACTTCCGCGACCCGGTGGTGCCGGTGGTCTCCAGCGTCACCGGGGAACCGATCCGCGACGCGCGGGACGCGGTCGGCTGCCTGCGCCGCCAACTCGCCGGCCGGGTGGAGTGGACCGGCGCGGTGCGGCGGATGGTCCGCGACGGCGTGAGCCGCTGCGTGGAGGTCGGCCCCGGCAAGGTGCTGGCCGGGCTGTGCCGCCGGATCTCCCCGGAGTTGGAGATCCACACCACCGGTGACGCGGTTCGGCTGGACCGCGCCTGCGAGGCCCTCACCGCCCCGTCCGAGGACGGGGCGACGGCGAAACGGACGGAGGAGTGTGCGGCATGATGTCGGAACGGTTGCGGGAACTGGAGGCGATCAGGGAGGAGGTCCGGCAGGGACCCGACCCCAAGGCCACCGAACGCCAGCACGCCAAGGGCAAGCTGACGGCGCGCGAGCGGATCGAGCTGCTGCTGGATCCGGGTTCGTTCCACGAGGTGGAGCCGTTGCGGCGGCACCGGGCCACCGGGTTCGGCCTGGAGGCCAAGCGGCCGTACACCGACGGGGTGATCACCGGCTGGGGCACGGTCGAGGGCCGGACGGTGTTCGTCTACGCCCACGACTTCCGGATCTTCGGCGGGGCGCTGGGCGAGGCCCACGCGCAGAAGATCCACAAGATCATGGACATGGCGGTCGAAGCGGGCGCGCCGCTGGTCTCGCTCAACGACGGGGCCGGGGCCCGCATCCAGGAGGGCGTGACCGCGCTCGCCGGCTACGGCGGGATCTTCCGGCGCAACACCGCCGCCTCCGGGGTGATCCCGCAGATCTCGGTGATGCTGGGCCCGTGCGCGGGCGGCGCGGCCTACTCCCCGGCGCTGACCGACTTCGTCTTCATGGTCCGCGAGACCTCGCAGATGTTCATCACCGGGCCGGACGTGGTCCAGGCGGTGACCGGCGAGGAGATCACCCACAACGGGCTGGGCGGCGCGGACGTGCACGCCGGCACCTCCGGCGTGGCGCACTTCGCCTACGACGACGAGGCCGAGTGCCTGGAGGACGTGCGCTACCTCCTCTCCCTGCTGCCGTCCAACAACCGCGAACTGCCGCCCGCCGTGGTGCCCGAGGACGCGCCCGACCGGCGCACCGACGCCCTGAGGGACCTGGTGCCGGTCGACGGGAACCGCCCCTACGACGTCCGCGCGGTGATCGAGGAGATCGTCGACGACGGCGAGTTCCTCGAGGTCCACGAGGCGTGGGCGCGCAACGTGGTGTGCGCGCTGGCCCGGATCGACGGGCAGGTGGTGGGGCTCGTGGCCAACCAGCCCAACGTGCTGGCCGGGGTGCTGGACATCCACGCCTCGGAGAAGGCCGCCCGCTTCGTGCAGATGTGCGACGCGTTCAACATCCCCATCGTCACCCTGATCGACGTGCCCGGCTTCCTGCCGGGGGTGGACCAGGAGCACGGCGGGATCATCCGGCACGGCGCGAAGCTGCTGTACGCGTACTGCAACGCCACCGTGCCGCGGGTGTCGGTGGTGCTGCGGAAGGCCTACGGCGGGGCGTACATCGTGATGGACTCCCAGTCCATCGGCGCGGACGTCACCTACGCGTGGCCGACCAACGAGATCGCGGTGATGGGCGCCGAGGGCGCCGCGAACGTCATCTTCCGCCGGGAGATCGCCGCGGCCGACGACCCCGAGGCGGTGCGGCAACAGCGCATCAAGGAGTACAAGGCCGAGCTGATGCACCCCTACTACGCGGCCGAGCGCGGTCTGGTGGACGACGTCATCGATCCCGGGGAGACCCGGGCGGTCCTCGTCCGATCGCTGGCGATGCTGAGCGCCAAGCACGCGGACCTGCCCGCCCGCAAGCACGGCAACCCGCCCCAGTGACCGCCCCCGCGGCCGCCCGGTGACCGCGACGGCACCGTGGCGGCACCGTGGCGGCAGAGAGGGAGACCGTCATGACCACCGCCGAACGCACCGCTCTCCTCCGCGTGACCAGGGGAAACCCCAGCGCCGAGGAACTGGCCGTCCTCACCGCGGTCCTGCTCTCCCGCACGGCCGCCGTCGGGGCCGAGCCGGACGACCTCTCCCGACAACGGCGGGCGGTGGCCCGCTGGTCGCGGCCGGAACGCGAGAGGAAGTTCGGCGGGGCACGCACCTGGCGGGCCCCGACCAGGTGAATCAAGTCCTTCGCATACAACTCTTCGTCAAATTTGTTGCCGCACGCGGAGACCGCGGTGAGGATTTTCCTCGGAAGCGGGTTCCACGTGCCGCCGCCCCCCCACGGCCGCGGCACCGCCGGAGGAATTCGGTCGCGTCGTGGTCGACCAGGCGACAAGCCGAAACAGGAGGAGACGTGCCCCCGTCCACCATGGCCACCGAAGCGGCAGACACGGCGCTCCGGGACCAGGTCCGTGTGCTCACGGACCGCTCCGAGATCACCACGCTCATCGACCGTTACGTCATTCTCCTGGACACCCAGGACGAGAACGGCTTCGACGACACATGGCCGCGCCGCCTCTTCACCGAGGACGTCCACGTGACGTTTCCCGTCGGTGAGCACAGGGGGCTGGACGGCCTGGCGGAGTTCCACTACCGGGCCAAGCAGAAGTTCGACCGCACCCACCACATCGCGTCCAACTACCTCATCGACCTGGACGGGGACCGGGCGGACGTCCGCTTCCAGATGATCGCGATCCATGTGCACCCCGGGGACGGCCCGTTGTTCGAGGTCGGCGGCCACTACGAGGGAGAGGCCGTGCGGACGGACGAGGGCTGGCGCATCCGCCGGTGGGGATACCACGTGGCGTGGTCCACCGGCCCCAGGCCGGAGTAACGGTCCCGGCGGACGTCAGCTCACGGCCGGCCCGCCCGGACGAGCCCATCCCGGACGGGCGCTGCCCGGACGGCCCATCCGACACGACGAGGTTGACCCTGATGAACACGACTGCCCCCGAGCGGGCCGGGCGGCGCGAGTGGACCGGGCTCGCGGTGCTGGTCCTGCCGACCCTGCTGGTCTCGATGGACCTGACCGTCCTGCACCTGGCGGTGCCCGTGCTGAGCGCGGACCTGCGGCCGACGGGCACCCAACTGCTGTGGATCACCGACATATACGGCTTCCTGATCGCCGGATGTCTGATCACGATGGGAGCGCTCGGGGACCGGATCGGCCGCCGCAGGCTGCTGCTGACGGGTGGTGCCGCCTTCGGCGTCGCCTCGGTCCTGGCGGCCCTGTCCACCAGCGCCGAGGTGCTCGTCGTGACCCGGGGTCTGCTGGGCGTGGCGGGCGCGACGCTCATGCCCTCCACGCTCTCGCTGATCCGGCACATGTTCCACGACCCGGCCCAGCGCACCTTCGCCATCAGCACCTGGATGACCACCTTCATGGTGGGCGGCGCCATCGGTCCGCTGGTCGGCGGCGCGCTGCTGGAGCGGTTCTGGTGGGGGTCGGTGTTCCTGCTGGCCGTGCCGGTCATGCTGCTCCTGCTCGTCCTCGGGCCGGTGCTGCTGCCCGAGTACCGGGCCCCCGGCGCGGGCCGCATCGACGTGCTCAGCGTGCCGCTCTCCCTGGTGGCCGTGCTGACGGTGGTCTACGGCATCAAGCGGCTGGCCGAGCACGGCGCGGACGGGATCGCCGCGGTGGCCGTCCTCGTCGGCCTCGCCGTCGGCGCGCTCTTCCTGCGGCGCCAGCGCGTGCTCGACGATCCGCTCATCGACCTGCGGCTGTTCTCCGAGCGGACCTTCTCGGCCGCCCTGTCCACCCAGACCCTGGGGGTCTTCGCGATGGCGGGGACCCAGTTCTTCATCAACCAGTACCTCCAGCTCGTGGAGGGCCTCTCCCCGCTGGAGGCCGGGTTGTGGACCCTGCCCTCCACCGTCTCCGGCATCGTCGGCGCGATGCTGGCGCCCGTGGTCGTGCGCACGCTGCGCCCCGCGTACACGATGGCCGTGGGCCTGGTCCTGGCCGCCCTGGGCTTCGCCACGATGACCCAGGTGGACGGGGACGCCGGACTCGCGGTGCTGGTGACCGGCTTCGTGGTGAGCTCCTTCGGGCTCGGTCCGACGATGACCCTGACCACCGACATGATCATCGGTTCCGCGCCGCCGGAGCGCGCCGGGGCGGCCTCGGCGGTCTCCGAGACCGGCAGCGAGTTCGGCCTGGCGATGGGGCTGGCCGTCATCGGCAGCGTGGGAACCGCCGTGTACCGGGCCGACGCGGCGGACGCCGTCCCCGACGGGCTGCCCGCCGACGCGGCCGAGGCCGCACGCGACACCCTCGGCGGCGCCGTCGACGTCGCCGGCAGGCTGCCCGCGGAGCAGGCGGCCCGGCTGCTGGAGGGGACCCGGGACGCGTTCACCGGCGCCCTGCACACCACGGCCTTCCTGAGCTGCGTCGTCACCCTGGGCCTCGTGGTGCTGGTGATGACCACGCTGCGCCGCGTCCCGGTCGGCGCGGGAGCGCAGGGGCACGGCGAGGCTCCGCCGGAGGACGGCGAGGGCCGGCCGGAGAACACCCCGCGGGAGGACACCCCGCGGGAGAACAAGGACAGCGCCCACGGCAGCCGCCCCTGAAGCGCGTCCGCGACCACGTCCCGGGCGGTGCGCTGAGGACGCACCCGGGAGACGAACCGAACCGACGGAGGCACCGCACAGATGACCGCACCGTCTCTGGGCGCAGTGCGCCGCTGCCACGGCGCCCTCAACGCACTGCACTCCACCGTCTACTTCACCCCGTACCTGGACAAGGAACTCGCCGGGTACGGGATCGACGACTCCATGGCCGCCTACCTGGCCGGCCGGGCCGCGGCCCTGGGACCGGTCGGTCCGGGGCCGGTCACCGCGACGTTCTACAGCTTCCACCACGACCTCGTCGCCCGGCACGTGCCGCGGGTGTGGGAGCACGTGTCACCGGACGAGGTCTGGGCCGCCCGGCTGCGTGCCGCCGACGCCACGCTGCGCCAGGCCCTCGGCGACCGGACCGTCGCCGGCCCGGAGGTGGCCGAGGCGGCCCGGCTCGCCCTGCGGGCCGCCGAGGGGTGCCGCAGGCCCGGGCGCCCCCTCTACGCCGCCCACGCGGACAAGCCCGTCCCCGACGAGCCCCACCTCGCCCTGTGGTACGCCGCGACCCTGCTGCGGGAGCACCGCGGCGACGGTCACATCGCGGCCCTGGGCGAGGCCGGACTCGACGGGCTGGAGGCCCTGGTCTCCCACAGCGCGAGCGGGGAGGGCATGCCCCGGGAGATCGTGATGGCCAAGCGCGGCTGGACCGACGCGGACTGGTCCGCCGCCGAGGAGCGCCTGCGCGCCCGGGGCCTGATGACCGCCGAGGGCACGCTCACCCCCGCGGGGCACCGACTGCGCCGGGACCTGGAGGAGACCACGGACCGGATGGACCTGGCCCCGTACGAGCGGCTCGGGGCGGAGGCCACCGAGCGCCTCACGGAGCTGGCGGACGGCCTGGTCGCCGAGGCCGCCGACTCGGGCGTCTTCCCTCCCGTCCTGCTCGGCTTCTTCACCGGTCGGAACGGCGGGGAGGAGACGCCCCGATGAAGGTGCTGTTCACGATCATGCCGGCCGCGGCGCACCTGTACCCGATCGTGCCGATCGCCTGGGCGCTGCAGTGCGCGGGGCACGAGGTGCGCGTCGCCTCGCACCCCGAGATCGCGGACGCCGTCGTCGCCACCGGCCTGACCGCGGTGCCCCTCGGTCAGGAGGCGGACCTGGCGGCCTCGGTGCGGGCCGCGGCGGACAACCCGGACCTGGAGCGCATCACACAGGCCCTGGCGCTCGACCCGGACGACGACAACCTCCGCACCGCGCTGCGGTACTACCTGATGGCGCCGTTCGCGACCTACTACCGGACCGACCGGGACCGGCCGACGGTGACGGACGCCCTGGTGGAGTTCACCCGCGCCTGGCGGCCGGACCTGGTGCTCTGGGATCCGCTGTTCTTCCCCGCCCCCGTCGCCGCCCGCGCGTGCGGCGCCGCGCACGCGCGGCTCCTGTGGGGCCTGGACCACTTCGGCTGGGCCAGGGCGCGCTTCAGGGAGCGGCTGGCCCTGCCGGACACCGAGCCCCACGAGGACCTGATGGCCGCCATGATGCGCCCCCTGCTGGAGCGCTTCGGCCAGGACTTCGCGGAGGAACTGCTGGTCGGCCAGTGGACGGTCGACCCGACGCCGCAGCGTCTGCGGCTGCCGGTCGACCTGAACTACGTGCCGGTGCGCTGGGTGCCCTACAACGGGGCCGCGGCCGTCCCGGAGTGGCTGCGCGAGCGGCCGGAGCGACCCCGGGTGTGCCTGACGCTGGGGGTGAGCGGCAGGAAGTTCTTCGCCGACGACGACGTCCCGGTGGCCGAGCTGCTGGAGACGGTGGCCGGCCTGGACGTCGAACTGGTGGCGACCCTGGACCGGGACCAGCTCGCCGCCTCCCGGGTCGAGGTCCCCGCCAACGTGCGCACCGTCGACTACCTGCCGCTCAACCTGGTGCTGCCCACCTGCTCGGCGATCGTCCACCACGGCGGCGCGGGCACCTTCGTGGCCGCCGCGGCCCACCGGGTTCCGCAGCTCGTCGTCCCCAAGCAGGGCGGCGACTTCGTGGACCACGCCCGCTACGTCGAGGAGTTCGGCGCGGGACTCGCCGTCGAGCGCACGGCGCTGACCGGCGCCGGGCTGGCGAAGCGGATGATGCGGCTGGTCGAGGAGCCCTCCTTCCGCCGGGGCGCCGAGGCCCTGTACGCCGACCTGCTGTCCGCGCCGGGCCCGGACGGCCTCGTCCCGGTCCTGGAGAGGCTCACCGAGGAGCACCGCGGTCGCGGCTGACCTCGGGACCGCCGGGACCGAACCGACATCACCGTTCACCACATTCCACAGGAGGAGTCAGCCGTGCCGGAGAATCCCGTCAAGCTCGCCGTGATCATCGGCAGCGTGCGCGGTGGACGTTTCGGCCCCACGGTGGCGCGCTGGTTCGTCGGCCAGGCGGAGCGGCACGGGGAGGTCAGCGTCGACCTGATCGACCTGCTCGACCACCCCCTGCCCCTGCGCATGCCGCCCTTCGGCGAGGAGCCCGACCCGGAGACCCGTGAGGTGCGGGCCCGGCTGTCGGCCAGGCTCGCCGCCGCCGACGCCTTCGTCGTGATCACCCCCGAGTACAACCACACCACCTCTCCCGCCCTGACCAACACCATCGACTGGTTCATGGACGAGTGGACGGCCAAGCCGGTCGGCCTGGTCTCGTACGGGGGCATGGGCGGCGGCCTGCGGGCGGCCGAGCACCTGCGCCAGGTGTTCGCCGAGGTGCACGCCATGACCGTCCGGGAGATGCTCAGCTTCCACAACGCCTGGGAGGCCTTCGACGAGGACGGCACGACGGCCCCGGAGGGCAGCGAGGGGGCGGCCAAGGTCCTGCTCGACCAGCTCGTGTGGTGGGCCCGCGCGCTCCGCGAGGCCCGGGAGAAGGTTCCGTACCGGCGCTGACGCCGGATCGAGACCGGGCGGCAGGGGTGGAACCCCTGCCGCCCGGTCGCGTTTCCCCGGAGGGATTCCTGTGAGGGGCACAGAATGATCAACGTATTCCAGCCCAGTCTGGGCGACGAGGAGGCCGCGGCCGTCGCGGAGGTGTTCGCGAGCAACTGGCTGGGCCACGGGCCGAGGACCAAGAAGTTCGAGGCCGAGTTCGCCGAGCACCTCGGCACCGGGCCCGACCAGGTCCTGTTCATCAACTCCTGCACCGCCGGGCTCTTCCTCGCCACCGAGCTGCTGGAGCTCGGTCCGGGCGACGACGTGGTGCTGCCCTCGGTGAGCTTCGTGGCCGCGGCCAACGCCGTCGCGGCGACCGGGGCCCGCCCGGTGTTCTGCGACGTCGACCCGCGCACCCTCAACCCGACCGCCGCCCACGTCGAGAGCGCGCTGACCCCCCGGACCAAGGCGGTGCTGGTGCTCCACTACGGGGGCCACCCGGGTGACATCGCCGCCATCGCCGAGCTGTGCCGCCGCCGCGGCATCACCCTGATCGAGGACGCGGCGTGCGCCGTGGCCTCCACCGCCGACGGCACCGCCTGCGGCACCTTCGGCGATCTGGGCGTGTGGAGCTTCGACTCCATGAAGGTGCTGGTCACCGGGGACGGCGGGGCCTTCTGGGCCCGCGACCCGGAACTCGCCCGCAAGGCCCGCCGGTTGGCCTACCACGGCCTGGAGCAGGCCAGCGGCTTCTCCGCCGCCCGCGTCTCCCACCGCTGGTGGGAGCTGGACGTGCGGAACTTCGGCCGCCGGATCATCGGCAACGACGTCACCGCGGCCATCGGCAGCGTCCAGCTTCGACGGCTTCCGGAGTTCGTGGCCCGGCGGCGCGAGATCG
Source organism: Streptomyces macrosporus (assembly GCF_039533145.1). Lineage (NCBI taxonomy): Bacteria > Bacillati > Actinomycetota > Actinomycetes > Kitasatosporales > Streptomycetaceae > Streptomyces > Streptomyces macrosporus. Next base: position 187,693 of record NZ_BAAASZ010000006.1, on the reverse strand, counting down.
CCGAGACCTACGACCGGCTGCTCGCCGACGTCGAGGGCGTACGGCTGCCGCCGAGGCTCCCGGACGGCCACACCGGCTCGTACTACTTCTACTGGGTGCAGCTCGACCCGGCCGTCCGCGACCGGATCGCCGCCGACCTGCTGGAACGCGGCATCTACACGACCTTCCGCTACCCGCCGCTGCACAAGGTCCCCGCCTACGGGACCGGTCACGGCGCGCTCCCCGGCACCGACGAGGCGTCGGAGTCCACCCTGCTGCTGCCGCTGCACCAGGGGCTGGACGACGCGGAGGTGCGGACCGTGGTCGACGAACTGCGCAAGGCGGTGGAGAACCGGTCGTCCGGCGGGAGCTGACCGATGCGGATCGTCGAGACGGCCGTACCCGGCGCGTACACCCTCGTCCCCGACCTGCTCCGCGACGAGCGCGGCAGTTTCCACGAGGGGATGCGCGCCGGGGAACTGGAGAAGGTGCTGGGGCACCCCTTCGTGCCCCGGCAGATCAACTACTCGGTGTCGCGGCGCAACACGCTCCGCGGCATCCACGGAGTGGCGATCCCGCCCGGCCAGGCCAAGTACGTCACCTGCGTGCGCGGCGCCCTGCGGGACATCGTCGTCGACCTGCGCGTCGGGTCGCCGGCCTTCGGCCGCTACGAGGTCAACGAGTTGGACGCGGTCTCGGGCCGCGCGGTGTACGTACCGGAGGGCGTCGGCCACGGCTTCCTGGCCCTGACCGACGACACGTGCATCTGCTACGTGCTCTCGACCGAGCACGTGCCGGGCACCCAGATCGACATCGATCCGCTCGACCCCGATCTGGCTCTCCCCTGGGGGTTCACGGAGCGTCCGCTGATGTCCGAGAAGGACGCCAGGGCCCCCACGGTGGCCGAGGCGATGGGTGCGGGACTGCTCGCCACCTGGGAGGAATCCCTCCAGGCACACCGGCTCGCCGCGGCGCCGGCGGCCTGACCGCCGCGGCCGTGTCCGACCTCGTCTGTTCCGGCCGCCCCCTCCGTACCGCTGTTGTGAGGAGAGAACCGTTATGAAGGCCCTGGTGCTGTCGGGCGGGTCGGGCACCCGCCTGCGCCCGTTCAGCTACTCCATGCCCAAACAGCTCATCCCCATCGCGAACAAGCCGGTTCTGGAGCACGTGCTGGAGAACGTCCGGGACCTGGGCGTCACCGAGGTCGGCATGATCGTCGGCGGCTGGGCCCAGCAGATCGAGGCGGTGATCGGCGACGGCTCCCGACTGGGGGTGCGCGTCACCTACATCCCGCAGGAACAGCCGCTGGGGCTGGCGCACTGCGTGCAACTGGCCCGGCCGTTCCTCGGCGACGACGACTTCGTGATGTACCTCGGCGACAACATGCTGCCGGACGGGGTCGCCGGAATCGCCGAGGAGTTCGCCACGCACCGCCCGGACGCCCACGTGGTGGTGCACAAGGTGCCCGACCCGCGCGCCTTCGGGGTCGTGGAACTGGACTCCGAGGGCCGGGTGACGCGCCTGGTGGAGAAGCCGCGGGAGCCGCGTAGCGATCTGGCCCTGATCGGCGTGTACTTCTTCACCGCCGCCGTCCACCGGGCGGTCCGTGCCATCCGTCCCAGCGCGCGGGGCGAGTTGGAGATCACCGACGCGCTGCAGTGGATGCTCACCCACGGCGGGGCCATCCGCGCCAGCGAGTACGACGGCTACTGGAAGGACACCGGCCGGGCCGAGGACGTGCTGGAGTGCAACCGCCGGTTGCTGGAGCAGCTCCGTCCCGGTCTCGTCGGCGAGGTCGACCGGCGCACCGAGATCGACGGCCGGGTCGTCGTGGAGGAGGGCGCCCGCGTGGTGCGCTCCCGGATCGAGGGGCCGACGATCATCGGCGCCGGCTCGGTCGTCGAGGACAGCCACGTCGGCCCCGGCACCTCCGTCGGACGCGGCTGCGTCCTGCGGGACACCCGGATCGCCGAGTCCATCGTGCTGGACGGCGCGTCGATCACGAGCGTGCCCGACCTGTACGGTTCGCTGATCGGCCGCAACGCCGTCGTGGGGGCCTCCGCCCGGCACCGGCTGGTGGTCGGCGACCACACCCGGATCGAGGTGGCGGCATGAGGTTCCTGGTCACCGGCGGCGCCGGTTTCATCGGCTCGCACTACGTGCGCACCCTGCTGGAGGGCGGCTACCGCGGCTACGAGCGGACCCGGGTGACCGTGCTGGACAAGCTCGGTTACGCCGGCAACCGCGAGAACCTGCCGGCCTCCCACCCGCGGCTGGAGTTCGTCCGGGGCGACGTCTGCGACCTGCCGCTGCTGCTGGAGGTGCTGCCCGGCCACGACGCGGTGGTGCACTTCGCCGCCGAGTCGCACGTGGACCGGTCGCTGGAGTCCGCCGCGGAGTTCGTCCGCACCAACGTGCTCGGCACCCAGACGCTGCTGGACGCCTGTCTGCGCACGGGCGTGGAGCGGGTGGTGCACGTGTCCACCGACGAGGTGTACGGATCGATCGAGCAGGGCTCGTGGACCGAGGAGTGGCCGTTGGCGCCCAACTCCCCGTACGCGGCGTCCAAGGCGGGCTCGGACCTGGTGGTCCGGTCCTACTGGCGCACCCACGGCCTGGACGTGTCGATCACCCGCTGCTCCAACAACTACGGGCCCCGTCAGCACCCGGAGAAGCTGATCCCGCGGTTCGTGACCAACCTGTTGGAGGGCGAGCCGGTCCCGCTGTACGGGGACGGGCGCAACGTCCGGGAGTGGCTGCACGTCGACGACCACTGCCGGGCCGTCCACCTGGTGCTGACCCGGGGCCAGGCGGGCGAGGTCTACAACGTGGGCGGGGGCGACGAGCGGACCAACCGCGAGATCACCGAGCTGCTGCTGGAGCTGTGCGACGCGGACTGGTCGATGGTCCGCCACGTCCCCGACCGCAAGGGCCACGACCTGCGGTACTCGCTGGACGACGGCAAGATCCGCGAGGAGCTCGGCTACGCCCCCCGGGTCCCGTTCGAACGGGGCCTGGCCGACACCGTCGCCTGGTACCGCGACAACCCCGCCTGGTGGAAACCCCTCAAGCACGGCCGCGCCGACCGCGGGGCCGAGGACGGTGCCGCCCACAGCGCCGACGACACGAAGGGAAGCGGAGATGAGTGACCACAGGACGAGTGACCACAGGGCGCTGGTCCTGGACGAGACCCGCAAGTACCACCTGGAGGTCCAGAACGACGGCGGCTTCGTCCCCGGGGTCACCGAGATCTGGCCCTCGGGCGCGGTCCTGGACGCCGAGGACCGGGTGGCGCTGGTGGAGGCGGCGCTCGACCTGCGGATCGCCGCCGGGGACCGGTCCCGGAGGTTCGAGGCGCGCTTCGCCCGGTTGCTGAAGCGGCGCAAGGCGCACCTGACCAACTCCGGCTCCTCGGCCAACCTGCTGGCCCTGACCTCGCTGACCTCCCACGTCCTGGGCGACCGGCGGCTGAAGCCGGGCGACGAGGTGATCACCGTGGCGGCGGGCTTCCCCACCACGGTCAACCCGATCGTGCAGAACGGCCTGGTGCCGGTCTTCGTCGACGTGGAACTGGGGACGTACAACACCACCGCCGACCGGGTGGCCGCCGCCATCGGCCCGCGCACCCGCGCCATCATGATCGCCCACGCGCTGGGCAACCCGTTCGAGGTGGCGGAGGTCGCGCAGCTCGCCCGGGAGCACGACCTGTTCCTGGTGGAGGACAACTGCGACGCGGTGGGTTCCACCTACGACGGGCGGCTCACCGGAACCTTCGGCGACCTGACCACGGTCAGCTTCTACCCGGCGCACCATCTGACGATGGGCGAGGGCGGCTGCGTCCTGACCTCGGACCTGAAGCTGGCGCGGGTCGTGGAGTCGCTGCGCGACTGGGGCCGGGACTGCTGGTGCGAGCCGGGGAAGAACAACACCTGCTTCAAGCGGTTCGACTACCAGATGGGGAAACTGCCCCACGGCTACGACCACAAGTACATCTTCTCCCACGTCGGTTACAACCTGAAGGCGACCGACCTGCAGGCCGCCCTGGGCCTGACCCAGCTCGACAAGCTCGACGACTTCTGCGCCGCCCGGCGGCGGAACTGGCGCCGGCTGCGGGAGGCGCTGGACGGCGTGCCGCACCTGCTGCTGCCCGAGGCCACGCCGCGCAGCGACCCGAGCTGGTTCGGGTTCGTCATCACCGTCGATCCCGGGGCGCCGTTCAGCCGGGCGGCGCTGGTGGACTTCCTGGAGGGGCGGAAGATCGGCACCCGGCGGCTGTTCGCGGGCAACCTCACCCGGCAGCCGGCCTACGTCGACCGGCCGCACCGGGTGGTCGGGGAGCTGACCAACAGCGACATCGTCACCGAGCAGACCTTCTGGGTCGGCGTCTACCCGGGGCTGACCGACGAGATGATCGACTACGTCGCCGCCTCGGTGAAGGAGTTCGTCCGGAGGAACGGATGACCGTCACGACCACTTCCACCGCCGCGCCCGCCTCCTCGGCGGGCGCGGCCGGGGCGGCCGGCGCGGTGCGCCCCCGGCGGGACGACCGGCTGCCGGAGCGGCTGGCCCGTTCCGCCGCCGAGCGGGCGGAAGGCGCGCAGTTGCGCACCGAGGACTTCGCCGACTGGCTGGCGGAGCGTCGGCGCGCCCACCGCTTCGCGGTGGAGCGGATACCGTTCGCCGAGCTGGACGGGTGGTCCTTCGCCCCGGACTCCGGGGACCTGGTGCACCGCAGCGGCCGGTTCTTCACCGTCGAGGGACTGCGCGTCGAGGTGGACGAGGGGCCGTTCCGCCGCTGGGAGCAGCCGATCATCCGGCAGCCCGAGGTGGGCATCCTGGGCATCCTGGCCAAGGAGTTCGACGGGGTGCTGCACTTCCTGATGCAGGCCAAGATGGAGCCGGGCAACCGGAACCTCCTCCAGCTCTCCCCGACGGTGCAGGCCACCCGGTCCAACTACACCCGCGTCCACCGGGGCGCGAACGTGCGGTACGTCGAGCACTTCACCCGCCCCGGCGAGGGCCGGGTGCTGGCGGACGTGCTCCAGTCGGAGCACGGCTCCTGGTTCCTGCGCAAGAGCAACCGCAACATGCTCGTCGAGGCGGTCGGGGACGTGCCCGCGCACGACGACTTCTGCTGGCTGACCCTGGGGCAGATCGGCGAGCTGCTGCGGGCGGACAACGTGGTCAACATGGACGCCCGCACCGTGCTGGCCTGCGCCCCGGTGGCGGACGTCGAGAGCCGCGCCCTCCACCCCGACACCGACCTGCTGTCCTGGTTCACCGGGGAGCGCTCGCGCCACGAGGTGCGCACCGAGCGCGTCCCCCTGAGCCGGGTGGCGGGCTGGGTGAGGGACGAGTCGTCCATCCACCACGCGGACGGCCGGTACTTCCGGGTGGTGGCCGTCTCCGTGGAGGCGGGCAACCGGGAGGTGAAGGGCTGGACCCAGCCGCTGTTCGAACCGGTCGGGCTCGGCGTCACCGCCTTCCTGACCCGGCGGTTCGACGGCGTGCCGCACCTGCTGGCCCACGCCCGGGTCGAGGGCGGCTTCCTGGACACGGTCGAGCTGGGGCCCACCGTCCAGTACACCCCCGGCAACTACGCCCACCTGCCCCGTGCGGACCGCCCGCCCTTCCTGGACCTGGTCCTGGCCGCGCCGCCGGAGCGCGTCCGCTACGAGGCGGTCCACTCCGAGGAGGGCGGTCGCTTCCTCAACGCCGAGTCCCGCTACCTGTTCGTGGAGGTCGACGAGTCGCAGGTGCCCGCGGACCCGCCGCCCGGCTACCGCTGGGTCACCCCCGGCCAGCTCACCTCCCTGGTACGGCACGGGCACTACGTGAACGTGCAGGCCCGCACCCTGCTGGCCGCCCTGAACACCGGGGCGGTGGAGCTGTGACGGCCCCGGTGCGGATCGCGGTGCTGGGCTGCGCGGACATCGCCCGCCGCCGGATGCTCCCCGCCTTCGCCGCGGGGGAGCGGACCGAACTGGTCGCGGTGGCCGCCCGGGACCGGCGGCGGGCCGAGGAGACCGCGCGGCCCTACGGCTGCCGCGCGGTCGAGGGCTACACGGCCGTCCTGGAGGACGAGTCGGTCGAGGCGGTGTACGTCCCGCTGCCCGCGGCGCTGCACGCCGAGTGGACCGAGGCCGCGCTGCGGGCGGGCAAGCACGTCCTGGCCGAGAAGCCGCTGACCACCGACCGGCACCGTACCGGGCGGCTGCTGGAGCTGGCCCGGGAGCGCGGGCTGGCGCTGATGGAGAACGTCATGTTCGTCCACCACCCGCAGCACGCGGTGGTCCGCAAGCTGCTGGCCGACGGGACCATCGGCGAACTGCGCTCCCTGCGGGCCGAGTTCACCGTTCCCCGGCGTCCCGAGGACGACATCAGGTACCGCCCCGAGCTGGGCGGCGGTGCCCTGTGGGACACCGGCGTCTACCCGGTCCGGGCCGCACTGCACTACCTGGGGTCCGAACTCGCCGTCGCCGGCGCGGTGCTCACCGACGACCCCCGGCACGGGGTGGACGTCTCCGGCGCCGCGCTGCTGAGCACGCCCGACGGGGTCACCGCCCAGCTCGCCTTCGGGCTCGACCACGGCTACCGGTCGGTGTGCGAGCTGGTGGGGTCCCGCGGACGCATCGTCCTGGACCGGGCCTTCACCCCGGCCGCCGACCACGTCCCGCGCCTTCGGATCGAGTGCGGGACGGGGAGCGAGGAGCTGTGCCTGGACCCGTACGACCAGGTCGCGGGCACGGTCGAGGCCTTCGCCGGGGCGGTGCGGGCCGGGACGGTCCCCGACGGGCACGCCTGTCTGCGGCAGGCCGACCTGCTGGAGGAGATCCTGGGGAGGAGCCGAGGCCGAGCCGACGCCGGACCGACGCGGCGTGACGGAGGCCCGTGAGCGTGACGCCGCCGGGTCCGGTCCCCGGACCGGCGGCGTGTGACGCGGGCACCGCGGGGCCGCCCACGGCCGCTCCGCGGGCCGACCGCCCACCGACCGCGCGGGCGCCCCGTCGTCTCCCCCGGGGCGTCCGCGCCTCACCCCGCCGGCCCGCCCGTCATCCCCCGGTGAGGCGGCTGCCGCTGTGGGACTCGCCGTACACGTCGTTGGGATTGGCCAGAACGCAACGCTCCAGGGAGAGACAGCCGCAGCCGATGCATTCGGTGAGGTCGTCGCGGAGCTCCTCGAGCTGCCTGATGCGCGTGTCGAGGTCCTCGCGCCAGCAGTCGGAGACGCGCGCCCAGTCCTCCCGGGTGGGGGTGCGGTTGTCCGGGAGCAGACTCATGACGGCACGAATCCTCTCCAAGGAGATCCCCACCCGCTGCGACGCCCGGATGAACGCGATCCGGCGGAGGGTGTCGCGGGGGTAGCGCCGCTGGTTCCCGCTGGTCCGCCTGCTGTGGATGAGTCCGTTGCGCTCGTAGAAGCGGAGTGCCGAGGTGCTGATGCCACTGCGTTCGGCCACTTGGCCGATCGTGAGTTCCCGGGACAACCAAGAGACCGACGACATGTCGCTCAGAGTACTGGACTTGAACCTTTGTTCAACTTGCAAGCTTGAGGCGTCAGCGGGAAATCGCCGGAGAAGACCCAGGAGAATGCCGTGACCGACACCCCCCTGCGCCTCGCCGTGATCATCGGAAGCGTCCGCGAAGGGCGCTTCGGACCGACCGTGGCCAATTGGTTCGTGACCCAGGCCGAGAAGTTCGGCCGGTTCGACGTGGACGTGATCGACCTGGCGGACTGGCCGCTGCCCGTGGTGATGCCGGGCTGGGACACCGAGCCGGACGCGGAGACGGCCCGGATCCGGGAGGAGCTGTCGCGCCGGGTGGCCCGGGCGGACGCCTACGCCGTGGTGACGCCCGAGTACAACCACAGCTTCCCCGCGTCGCTGAAGAACACGATCGACTGGTTCCGCGAGGAGTGGTTCGCCAAGCCGGTCGGTCTGATCTCCTACGGGGGCCAGGGCGGCGGTCTGCGGGCGGCGGAGCACCTGCGCCAGGTGTTCGCCGAGGTGCACGCGATGACCGTCCGCAACTCCCTGAGCTTCCACAACGCCTGGGACGTCTTCGGCCCGGACGGACAGCCGCGGGACGAGGAGGCCGCCGCTTCGGCGGCCAAGGACATGCTCTCCCAGATGGACTGGTGGGGCACCGTGCTGCGCGAGGGACGCCGGCAGCGCCCGTACACGGCCTGACCGAACCCCCGCCGCGCGGCGGGGCGGGACGCCGACGAGAACGCGCCGCCGACCGGGTGGGGGCCGGTCGGCGGCGCTGTGGGGGGAGTTCCGCGGGCCGCCCGGAGGCGGCCCGCGGGGGAGGGGCATCCGGCGGTGGGGGTCACCGGACGACCGTGATCCGGTCCGCCGCCGGGGCGTCGAGCGGGTCGGCGGCGGAGGAGTTGGCGGTCAGGTAGTCCTGGAGGGCCGCCAGGTCGTCGCCGCCCACCAGCGGGTCGGTGCCCTTCGCCAGGGTGCCGAAGCCGTCGCCGCCGCCCGCCAGGAAGGAGTTCGCCGCGACGCGGTAGGAGGCCGACGGGTCGATCGGCTCGCCGTTCAGCCGCACCGAGTCGGCGACGACCCGGTCCGCGCCGGACTTGGTGAGGTCCAGCGTGTAGGTGAGGCCGGAGGAGACCTGGAGGAACTTCGGGGACGCCGCGTTGGCGCCGCCGACCTGCTCGCGCAGCACCGACAGGAGCTGCTCGCCGGTGAGGGTGACGAGGTTGACGGTGTTGGAGAACGGCTGGACGGTGAAGCCCTCGGCGTACGTCACCACGCCGTCGCCCTCGCCGCCGGAGGCCGCGTACACCAGGTCGGCGCGGATGCCGCCGGGGTTCATCAGCGCCAGGTCCGTCTCCGGGTCCAGCTTCTTGGCGTGGGCGAGCTGCGCGTCGGCGATCAGGTCGCCCAGCGGGGACTCGACGGCGGTCCGGTCGGCGGGGATGTCCTCGGAGATCCAGCCGATGGGCCGGTTGGCGACGGGCTCGGCCAGCGCCTTCCAGTAGTCGACCAGGCCGGTGAGGTCGGCGGCCTTCGCCCGGTTGCGGTGGACGACGTGGTTGGTGCCCTCGACGGAGGCCCGCACGATGTCCCGGGTGCGGCGGTCGTACTCCATGTTCAGCTCGGTGAACAGCCGGCCGAAGGAGGCGGCGGAGGTGACCAGGCGGTCGTCGCCCCTCGGGTCCGGGAGGGAGCAGACGTACGGCTGGTGGGTGTGGCCGGTGATCAGCGCGTCCACCCCGGCGTTCGTCCGCTTGGCGATGTCGACGATCGGGCCGGAGAGGCGGGCGCCGTCCGTGCCGCAGTCGGCGTTGTAGGCGGTGGAGGCCGGGGTGCCGCCCTCGTGGACCAGCGCGATGACGGCGTTGACGCCCTTGCGCCTGAGTTCCTTGGTGTACTTGTCGATGGTCTCGGCCTCGTCGAGGAACTTCAGGCCCTTGACGCCCTCGGCCGAGACGATGTCCGGCGTGCCCTCCAGGGTGACGCCGATGAAGCCGACCGCGACGCCCTTCGTCTTCTTGATCGTGTAGGGGGCCATCAGCGGCTTGCCGGTCTTCTCGTCCACGACGTTGGCGGCGAGGATCGGGAAGTCGGCGCCCTCGAAGACGCGGCCCTCGGCGTAGCAGCCGTCCTCGGGGTGGCAGCCGCCCTTCTGGAGGCGCTTCAGCTCGGCCGCGCCCTCGTCGAACTCGTGGTTGCCGACGCCCACGACGTCCATGTCCAGGGCGTTCATCGCCTCGATGGTGGGCTCGTCGTGGAAGAGGCCCGACAGCAGCGGGCTGGCGCCGACGATGTCGCCGGGCGCGACGGTCATCGAGTGGGAGTGACCCTTCCGGGCCTCGCGCAGGGCGGTGGCCAGGTACTCGACGCCGCCCGCGTCGATCTGCTCGGTGGTGCCGTCCGGGTGCTGGTGGGTGACACGGCCGGAGGAGCCGGTGGGGGGTTCCAGGTTGCCGTGGAAGTCGTTGATGGCGAGCACCTGGAGGTCGACGGTGCGGCCGTGGTGCTTGCCGTGGCCGCCGGACGCCGCGTCCGGCGTGGCCTGCGCGGCGGGCATGGCGACGGCGAGCGCGCCGACCGTCACCAGACCGGCCGCGGCGGCGGTGAGTCTGCGGGAGAGGGCAGGCCGCCCGGGTGGAGTGGACACCATCTGTCCCCTTCTGTTCCCTTGTCAGGGCCGTGGATTGGACCGCGTGGGCCCATGTGGGCGAGGGGCAGCCTAGGTCAACGCGCGTAGCGTGTCATGGTTCCGGAGGTAACCGACACGTTTCGATGCTGCGTAGGCTTTCCCCATGAGCGACGTGGTGGTTGTGGACGAGGTGTCGGCCGAGGTCGTCCGGCGCGCTCAGGAGCTGATCGACGAGGCGGCCCGGGTGGACGGCCAGCCGGCCGTGTCCGAACAGGGGCGCCTCCAACTGCGTGGCGGGCGCCGGGAGGGCGTGCGCCACTTCCTGGTGTGGGACCGGGGCGAGCTGGTCGGATACGGCCAACTGGAGGACACCGACCCCATCGAGGCGCCCGCGGGGGAGTTCGTCGTCCATCCCGCCCACCGGCGCCAGGGCCACGGCCGCGCGCTCGGCCGGGCCCTGCTGGACGCCTCGGACAGGCGGCTGCGGGTGTGGGCGCACGGCGGACACCCCGCCGCGCGGCACCTGGCACGGCTGCTGGGCCTCACGCTCTTCCGCGAACTGCGGCAGATGCGGCGTCCGCTGACCGACCTGGACCTGCCCGAGCCGGCGCTGCCGCCCGGGGTGCGGCTGCGGAGCTTCGTCCCCGGGCAGGACGACGCCGCCTGGCTGGCCGCCAACGCCGCCGCCTTCGCCCACCACCCCGAACAGGGCGGGATGACCCAGCGCGACCTCGACGACCGCAAGGCCGAGCCGTGGTTCGACCCCAAGGGCTTCTTCCTCGCCGTGCGCGACGACGGGGAGGGGAACGAGGAGATCGTCGGCTTCCACTGGACCAAGGTGCACAGCGCCGACCAGCTCGGCGAGGTCTACGTCGTCGGCGTCACCCCAAAGGCCCAGGGCAGCGGCCTGGGCAGGGCGCTGACGGTGGTGGGCCTGCGCTACCTCGCCCGCGACCGCGGCCTGCCGACCGGGATGCTCTACGTGGACGCCGACAACAAGGCGGCCGTGGCGCTCTACGACCGGCTGGGCTTCCGGATCCACGAGGTGGACCTGATGTACCGCACGGAGACCTGACCGCCGCCTCGTGAGGCCGCCCCCGTACGGCGGGGGCGGCCTCAGGCCGCCGGCGGCTCCAGCACGTCCCGCAGCAGGCGGGCCTGCCGGACCAGACGGCCGCCGTCGCTCCGGGCGGCGACGGCCGTCACCTCGGCGACCGCCCCCCGTGCCCCCGAGCCCCGGGCGCACTCCACGCCCAGCGCCAGCAGGTCCGGCAGCCCCCGGGGCGGCTTCTCCGCCGTCAGCAGCCCGGGCAGCGCGGCGGCCAGCACCGACCACACCGTGCCCGGGGCCCCGGCCCCGGCCGCCTGCCGCAGGGACTCCAGCAGCCGGTTCGGCTTCACCGTGCCGACCGACACCGTCTCGGCCACGTCCCGCCCCAGCCGGGCGGCGTCCAGGTCGCCGCGCGCGGCGAGGGCCAACAGCGCGTCCACGGCCGCGATCCGGTCCTCGGGGTGCCGCGCGCCCAACGCGTGGGCCAGGCCCAGGTGCACGGCCCGACCCGCCGCCCCTCCGGCCTCGGCCAGCACGGGCAGCAGCGCCGCGCCGCCGCGCAGGCCGTCGTCGGCCGCGGCGGCGAGGGTGGGCTGGAGGTGGAGGGCGAGCAGTTCGCGGTGGACGGGCAGCACGGACGGCCACAGGCGGACCCCGGAGTACCAGGCGGAGGTGTTCCGCCGGTCCGGGGCGTCGTACGCGCCCAGCAGCCGCCGGAATCCGGGGGCGGGTTCGCACGGGACGGTCGGCGCGGGGGCGGAGAGCACCACCCGCGGCACGGCGGTGCCGTGGCCGACGGAGCGCACCGTCCGCACCTCGCGCACGGGCTCGGCCGGGGACGGGCCCCCGGCCGCCAGCCAGGTGCACAGCCGGCGCCCGGCCGGGGTGTCCAGCCGTCCGGCCGCGGCCAGGACCTCCGGGGTGACGGCCGCGGGGTCCAGACGCAGCAGCGCCTGGTCCAGGTCGCAGGGGCCGGGACGGGCGCCCGTCCGCTCGTACTCGGCGAGCCGGGCGACCAGTTCGGCCGGGTCGATCCGCCCGTCGACGGTGGTGGGGGTGGCCAGCAGGAACGGCGGCGGGTCGTCCACCACCCGCCAGGCGGCCTCCAGCAGCCGCGCCGCGAGGACCCGGCCGAAGGGGGTGAGATCCTGGAGGCGCAGGTGCGCCACGGCCTCGGAGCCCGGCGCCGCGGGGTCGTCGCCGGGGGCCTCGCCGCACAGCACCGCCACCACGAAGCGGAGCTCGCCCGCCCCCGCGTCGCCCCACCACTCGTCGTGGTGGTCGTGCCAGGGGTGGGCGCGGACGATCGGCCGCAGCGCCCGCACCAGGCCCCGCCGGTCCCGGTGGGCGTGGCGGACCAGGCCGTCCAGGGCCCGCTCGAAGGCCCACGGGTCGGGGCCGCGGGGAACGGCGGCGGCGCTGTGCTCGGCCGCCTCGGCGGCGGTGAGGACGGCGTTCACCTCCTCGGCCGCCTCGGCGGCCGAGGCGGGCGGCGGCGGCATCGGAGCCGGCTCGGAGACGGGCGGGAGGACGTCCTCCGCCGGCGCGGTGGACTCACCGCCGGACACCGCCGGCCCCGGCAGTTCGGCGGCGCGGGGCCGCAGCGAGGGGTCGAGGGCCGCCGCGGCGGCGGCCGGCTCCCCGCGCACGGCCTCCCCGGCGTGCCGCAGGTGGCGGCCGATCAGGTTCAGGGCGCGCTCCTGGAGGGCGGTGTCCTCGTGGCCGAGGGCGTCGGCGGCGGCCAGGACGACGGCCCCGGCGCGGTCCCGGTCGCGGCGGGCGACGGCGTCCAGCCAGGCGAGCTGGGCACGTACGAGCTTCTTCTCCGGCCGGAACAGCACCGCCCGCGACGCCTCGGTCAGGTGCCCGGCGTCGAGGCGTCCGGCGGCGTCCAGGGCGGCCAGGCGCTGCTGGGCGAACGAGGCGACGGTGGAGGGGGCGTCGGGCAGCAGCCGCAGCAGGGCCGTGGCGCGGGCCGCGCACTCGTCGTCGGCGGGGTCGAGGGCCGTCAGCAGGGCGAGGAACGCGCGCAGCTCCCCGGGGCGTCCGCCGCGCAGCAGCCGCGACAGACAGCCGTCGATCAGGGCGGCCCGCTCCAGCCGCCCCTCGGCGGCGAGGTCCACCAGGGCCTCCGACCAGGACGACCCGTCCGCGCCCGGGGCGGTGCCCCGGCCGTTCAGCAGGGCGCCGACGCCGTCCACCTCGAACAGGCGCGGGACGAGCGCGTCCAGGAACGGGTCGGCGCGCAGCCGCTCCACGAGCGTGCCGATCCGCACGCCGACCACCGAGGGCCGGGGCGGTGTCGGGGCGCCGCCGGCGACGCCGGGCCAGAGCAGGGACCGTTCCGGGAACATCCGCTCCCGCACCCAGGCCAGGACGAAACCGTCACCGGTCGGCACGGGGCATCCGGCGAGGAGGACCAGCCGCTCGGCCAGGGCGTGGTGCGCCCACCTCCTCCCCGCGTCGTCCGGCCGTACGCGGTCGGCGAGGCGGTGGGCGACGTCACCCAGCCACGGCGCGGGACGGTCGGCGAGGACGGTCAGGAGCAGGTGGACGTCGAACGGTTCCAGCAGGCCCAGGTCGTCGGAGGCGAGCCACCGCGCGGCAGCGGCGGCGCCCGTGTGGCAGCCGGCCCCCGCGACCAGCAGCGCCCGCCTGCGGGGCCGGGTGTCGCGGCCCCACGCCTCGCGCAGCAGGGCGCGCCACGCCTTCAGGTGGGGGACGCAGGAGCGCCGCTGCTCCTCGGAGAGACCGGCGATCAGCTCGGGCAGCCGCCGCCGGTCGTCGCCCGACACGGCGAGGAGCACCGCGTACGCCTCGGGGGCGAGAGCCCCCTCGGCGCGTTCGAGCAGCTTCCGCTCCCGCGCGGGCAGGTGGCCCGTCCGCGCCCGCGTCAGCACCAGCCGGGCCAGGGCGCCGATCACCGGGCGCCTCCCCGGACCGTCGCGGGGGACGCGGCGGCGCCCCGGACGATGCGCACCGCCAGCGCGTGGCGGCACGGGCCGCGGTCGCCCCGGTACCGGCCCCACCAGCGGCAGGTGCAGCTCGGCGCCCCGCCGTCGCCGACGCGCACCCGGTGGACGGCGCCTTCGCCGCCGGAGACGACGGTGAAGGTGCCGTCCGCCTCCGCGCGCACCGCCCCGGCCTCGACCAGGGCGCGGGCGGCCCGCAGCCGGGGGTTGTGCCGCTCGGCGCGTCCGGCGTCGAAGGGCAGCTCGCGGTGGAAGTGGGCGGCCTCGGCGGTGTCGTAGCCGATCCGGCCGGAGGCGCCCAGGACGGCCAGGGCGGCGCGCACCCGCTCGGGCGTCAGGCCCGCCCGCCGGGCCAGGTCCACCACGTCCACGCGCGGCTCCCAGGCCGGCAGGACGGAGACCCGTTCGGCGTCCTCGGCCGCGTCCTCGGCGGCCAGGGCGTCCAGCACCGCGCCCTCCCCGGAGAAGCCGCGGGCGGGATCGGGGGAGAGGGTGAGCGTCAGGCGCATCCCGGGGAGCGTCACCTCCCAGGCGGAGGCGGTCGGGGCGCTCGCGGCCGTCACCGGCGGGCCGTACAGCCGCAGCCCCCGGGCGTGGCGCAGCACCCGCAGCAGGGCGGCCAGCCGGTCCGGGCCGGGCAGGCAGACGGCCCCCGGGACCGGCCGGACGGTCGGCCGCAGGCCGCGGCCCGCGGGGACGACCCAGAGGGCCGCGCCCGCGCCGGAGCGGACGCGCGACAGGGAGCGCAGGAAGCGGACCGCCTCGGCGGCGGTGACCTCCGCGCGCAGGTCGAAGGCGGAGGCGATCACCTGGGTCTCGGCGAACCCGCGCAGCCAGCGGTCCGGCAGCGGCACCCTCTTCTCCACCACCGGCCCGTCGAGGGTGGTCACCTCCAGCTCCTCGGGGCCGATCCGCAGGTGGAGCGGGTCGCCGGGGCCGACGCGGACGAGAGCCTCGCGCAGCGGGGCGTTGACGTCCACGTTGGTGGTGCCGCGGCCGATGTCGTCCCCGTCCAGCCCCTCGGCGAGGACGTCGAGGCGGGCGTGGACGCCGCAGCAGCCGGAGAACGACTCGAACCGCAGCCGGTCGCCGCTGCCCGTCACCACCGGGTCGAGCGAGGCGGGGGAGAGCCGTCGGTGGTAGCGGGTCGAGGCGACGTCGGCGACGGACAGCAGCGCCGCGGCGGCGGCCTCGGGCGCGGTGACGAACCCGGAGAAGAACCGGGGATGGCCGCCGGCGCCCGACGGCGTCGCCCCGCCCGAGGTCTCCAGCGCGAGTTCCGATCCACCCGCACCGCGCCGCACGGCCGAGGGGCGGAGGTAGACGTACGTCTGCACCGCTGTCGTGGTCATGGCGCAGACGGTAGGGGCGGCCACTGACATCGACAGTGGTACGCAGGGTCCGGAGGGCCGCCGCGCGGGAACGTCGCGGGAGCGAACCCGGAGGCGGGGCGCGGAGCGGAGGCGTCCTCGGGCGTACTCAGGCGAAGTACGGGGCTCGCCTGGTGGCCATGTCGACTTAACCGGCGATTCAAACTCGCTTGCGAACATCACGGAATGCAGCCCGTCGTGTCGAGTGCGAACCGCAGGCCACGACCGGCGACGTTTCCCGACGCGCCGGTGATCCTCGCGGCGCGGAAGAATGGAAGAATGAGCCAGTCCGCCCAGCCTTCCGTCGGTTCCATAGCCGCCGCGCGTTCGCACGTCGCGGCCCCGTCCGAGCCCGCCCCGGAGCCGGGCCTCGACCTCGACGCGGACGCCTACCCGGAGGGGGCGGGGCCCGAGGAGAGGGACGAGGAGCTTCCGCAGGGACGTTTCCTCGACCGCGAGCGGAGTTGGCTGGCCTTCAACGAGCGGGTGCTGGAGCTGGCCGAGGATCCGAACACGCCGCTGCTGGAGCGCGCCAACTTCCTGGCGATCTTCGCCAACAACCTCGACGAGTTCTTCATGGTGCGCGTCGCCGGCCTCAAGCGGCGCATCGCCACCGGCGTCGCCACCCGCTCCGCCTCCGGCCTCCAGCCGCGCGAGGTGCTGGAGCAGATCTGGACCCGCTCGCGGGAGCTCATGGCCCGGCACGCCGCCTGCTTCCAGCAGGACGTCGCCCCGGCGCTGGCCGACGAGGGCATCCACCTCATCCGCTGGCCGGAGCTGACCGAGAAGGAGCAGGCCCGCCTGTTCACCCTCTTCCGGCAGCAGATCTACCCCGTCCTGACCCCGCTGGCGGTCGACCCGGCGCACCCGTTCCCCTACATCTCCGGGCTGTCGCTGAACCTCGCGGTGGTGGTGCGCAACCCGATCAGCGGGCACAACCACTTCGCGCGGGTGAAGGTGCCGCCGCTGCTGTCGCGGTTCCTGGAGGCGTCCCCGCAGCGGTACGTGCCCGTCGAGGACGTGATCGCGGCCCACCTGGAGGAGCTGTTCCCCGGGATGGAGGTCCTCGCCCACCACATGTTCCGGGTCACCCGCAACGAGGACCTGGAGGTGGAGGAGGACGACGCGGAGAACCTGCTCCAGGCCCTGGAGAAGGAGCTGATGCGGCGCCGCTTCGGGCCGCCGGTGCGCCTGGAGGTCGAGGAGAGCATCGACCCGTACGTGCTGGACCTGCTGGTGCGGGAGCTGAAGGTCTCCGAGGCCGAGGTCTACCCGCTGCCCGGACCGCTGGACCTCACCGGCCTGTTCGGCATCGCCGCGCTGGACCGGCCGGAGCTGAAGTACCCCAAGTTCGTCGCCGGGACCCACCGCGACCTCGCCGAGGTCGAGTCGGCCTCCCCGCCCGACGTCTTCGCGGCGCTGCGCCGGCGCGACGTGCTGCTCCACCACCCGTACGACTCCTTCTCCACCTCCGTGCAGGCGTTCCTGGAGCAGGCCGCCGCCGACCCGGACGTGCTGGCGATCAAGCAGACGCTCTACCGGACCTCCGGCGACTCCCCGATCGTGGACGCGCTGATAGACGCGGCCGAGTCCGGCAAGCAGGTGCTGGTGCTGGTCGAGATCAAGGCGCGCTTCGACGAGCAGGCCAACATCAAGTGGGCGCGGAAGCTGGAGGAGGCCGGCTGCCACGTCGTCTACGGGCTGGTCGGCCTCAAGACGCACTGCAAGCTGTCGCTGGTGGTGCGGCAGGAGGGCGACACGCTCCGGCGGTACAGCCACGTCGGCACCGGCAACTACCACCCCAAGACCGCCCGTCTCTACGAGGACCTGGGCCTGCTCACCGCCGACCCGCAGGTCGGCGCGGACCTGTCCGACCTGTTCAACCGGTTGTCGGGTTACTCGCGGCGCACCACCTACCGCCGGCTGCTGGTCGCGCCCAGCTCGCTGCGCAAGGGACTGGTGCAGCGGATCAACCGGGAGATCGCCCACCACCGGGCCGGGCAGCCCGCCTCCATCCGCGTCAAGGTCAACTCCATCGTCGACGAGACGATCATCGACGCCCTCTACCGCGCGTCCCGCGCGGGCGTCCCGGTCGACGTGTGGGTGCGCGGCATCTGCGCGCTGCGGCCGGGGGTGCCGGGGCTGTCGGAGAACATCCGGGTGCGCAGCGTGCTGGGGCGCTTCCTGGAGCACTCGCGGGTCTTCGTCTTCGGCAACGGAGGCGACCCCGAGGTGTGGATCGGCAGCGCCGACATGATGCACCGCAACCTCGACCGGCGGATAGAGGCGCTGGTGCGGGTCACCGACCCCGGCCACCGCGCCGCCCTCGACCACCTGCTGGAGACCGGTACGGCGGACACCACCGCCTCGTGGCACCTGGGCCCGGACGGCGAGTGGACGCGCCACGCCGTCGACGCCGAGGGCCGGCCCCTGCAACACATCCAGGAAATGCTCATCGACGCCCGGAGGCGCCGACGTGGTCCAGCGACATGACCTGTCCGTCGGGACGACCGGTGGAGGAGGGGACCCCGCGACCCGGCCCGAGCCGCGCCCGGTCCTCCGGCCACACCCGGGGGACGTCACGGCGGGCGAGGTGCTGGCGGAGTACCTCCACCGGCAGGCGACGGAGTTCCTGCGCAGCCTGCGGTTGCACGAGGAGAGCACGGGCAGCGCGGAGTCCGCGGCCGTCGCCGCCGAGGCCGTACGGATGCTGCGCCGCTCCGCCCGCCGGATCGGCGCCGCCCTCCAGGTCTACCGGCCGCTGATCGACGGGGCCCGGGCCGACCAGCTCTCCGGCGAGCTGGCGTGGCTGTCGGGGGTGCTGGGCCGGGAGCGCGCCTACGAGGCGCGGCTGCACCGGCTGCTGGCGGCGCTGCACCGGCTGTCCTCCGCGCCCGCCGACCCCGTGCCGTCCGTCGCCGAGGCGCCCCTCGTCCCTCCCCCGCCGTCCGGGCGGCGCGGGCCGGCGTCCGCCGGGAGCGGTCTGGGCGCGGGCGTGGCCCGTGCCGGGGCGCTGCTGGAGCGGCAACTGACCCTCGCCCGCACCCGCGCCCACTCCGCCGCGCTCCAGGCGCTCGGCTCCTCGCGCTTCCACGCCGTCGCCGACGCGGTCGCCGTCCTGGCCTCCGAGGCGCCGCTGACCGCCGAGGCCGCCTCCCGTCCCGCCGCGGGCGCCCTGCTGCCGCTGGCCGAACTGGCCCACCGGCGCGCGGTGGAGGCCGTGGAGGCCCTGCCGCTGACCCGGGCCCGCCAGTCGTACAACGGCGAGGCGCTGGCCCACACCCTCGCCGTCGACGGGGAGCACGACGCCGCCTGGAACCGGGTGCGGCTGCTGGTGCGGCTGCGCCGGTACGCCCACGAGGTGGTCGGGCACGACGACCCCGCGCTGGCCGCCGCCGGCCGGGCGCTCGACCGGCACCGGGACGCGGCCGAGGCGGCGGCCGCCGCGGCCGCCGCCGCCCGCACTCCCCGCATCGCGCCCGCCACCGCCTACGCGCTGGGGGTGCTCCACGCCGACCAGCGGCACGAGGTCGAGGCCGCGCGGTTCAGCTTCGGACGGCTGTGGCGCCCGGCGGCGGTGGCGTCGCCGGACGCGCCGGCGGCGGTGGCGTTCGGGGTCGAGGGGAGCCGCTGATGGCGGGTCCGCGGGTGATCCGCGCGGCGGGCTGTGTGCTGTGGCGCCGCTCGGGCTCCGGCGAGGGCGTCGAGATCGCCCTCGTCCACCGCCCCAAGTGGGACGACTGGTCCCATCCGAAGGGGAAGCGCGAGAAGGGCGAGGGGGCCCTGGGCGCGGCGGTGCGCGAGGTCCGCGAGGAGACCGGCATGGACTGCCGGCCGGGCGCGATGCTGCCCACCGTGCGGTACGCGGTGGGGGGCGTGCCCAAGGAGGTCCGCTACTGGGAGGCCGAGGCGACCGGCGGGGCCTTCCGGCCCACCGACGAGGTCGACCGGCTGGTGTGGCTGCCCCCGGAGGAGGCCAGGGAGCGGCTCACCCGGGAAGAGGACCGGGAACTGGTCGACGCGCTGCTGACGACGCTCCCTCCCGAACTGGTCTGACGGCCCCGCGACCGGGTTCTCCCCCGCGTTTCCGCGTCTTTGATCATCCCCCTTCCACCTGCTCCGACCTGCCTCTTTGGGGTGCTCTCTCAACTAAGTTGAGCTTCTACTTGTCAAGTTTCCTCCGCGGAGTTATATAGGAAACAGAGGACATCACGGGATGGTGACTCAAGGAGGGAGATGGTCCGTGATGCTGATGCGTACCGATCCGTTCCGTGAGCTCGACCGCCTCACCGAGCAGCTGCTCGGCACCGTCGCCCGTCCCGTCGGGATGCCGATGGACGCCTACCGCACCGACGACCAGGTCGTGGTCCACTTCGACCTGCCGGGCATCGACCCGGAGAGCGTCGACCTCGACGTCGAGCGGAACGTCCTGACCGTCAGCGCCGAGCGCGCCTGGCCCGGCCCGGAGGACGCCGAGCGGATCGCCGCCGAGCGGCCGACCGGACGGTTCAGCCGGCAGCTCTTCCTCGGCGACACGCTGGACACCGACCGGATCGAGGCCACGTACGACGCCGGCGTCCTGACGCTGCGCATCCCGGTGGCCGAGCAGGCCAAGCCGCGCAAGATCCAGATCACCGGCGGCTCGACCAGGAAGGAACTGACCAGCTGAGGCCGAGGGCCCGCGCCCTCACACGCCCGGCTCTCCCCCACGCGGCGCCAGGGCGTCCCACCGGACGGTGACCTCGCCCTGGCGCCAGCGCCGCGGCCCGTCCACGACCGGCCAGTCGGCGCGGACCTCCTGCACCGTCCGCATCCACCGCTGCCGGGCGCCCAGCGCGGCGTAGGGGGAGGCCGCTGCCCAGGCCCGGTCCATGTCCCGCAGGAAGGCGTGCACCGGCTCGCCGGGGACGTTGCGGTGGATGAGCGCCTTGGGCAGCCGTTCGGCCAGGTCGGACGGGATGCCCAGGGAGCCGAGACGGGTCGCGAAGGTCACCGTCCGCGGCCCCTCCGGGCCGATCGCCACCCACACGTGGCGCCGCCCGATCTCGTCGCAGGTCCCCTCGACCAGCAGCCCGCCGGGCGCCAGGCGGGCGCGCAGCCGGTCCCAGACGGGGGCCACCTGGTGCTCGTCGTACTGCCGCAGGACGTTGGCGGCCCGGATGAGCATGGGCCGCCGCCCGCCGGGCAGCGGCACCTCGAAGCCGCCGTGCGCGAAGGTCAGCCCCTCGCGCGCGTACGGCAGCGCGGCCTCGACCCGCGCCGGATCGATCTCGATCCCGACCACGCGCACGTCCGGACAGACCGTCCGCAGCCGCTCCAGCAACTCGACCGCCGTCCACGGCGCGGCCCCGTACCCCAGGTCCACGGCGATCGGACCGCCCGGGTCGGCGGAGCGGCACAGCGCGACACCGTGCGCGGCGGCGATCCAGCGGTCCATCCGTCGCAGACGGTTCGGATTCGTCGTTCCCCGCGTGACGGCCCCCACGGGCCGCTCGACCGCACGCCTGCCCATGGCGGCCACCCTACGCGGGCCCTCCGCCGTGCTCGGACGCGACCAGGCGTGAGGGAATGTGACCGGAAGGATGCTTCCAGCGTCACGGTTTGGCAAAAAAGGGACCGGAGCGGAAATGGAACCGGGCCCGCCGGTGGTTGTAGCCGCTCAAGGAGCGGACCGTCGCTCGGCCAGCCACTCCGGAGGAGGCATCCGCAGGTGAGCCCGTATCCCACCAGGCTCAGTCGGCGGCGGCACCGCTTCACGCGACGGCCGCGACGCGTGGCCATGCTCAGCGTGCACACCTCGCCGCTGCACCAGCCCGGCACCGGCGACGCCGGCGGCATGAACGTCTACATCGTCGAGTTGGCCCGGCAGCTCGCCGCCCTCGGCATCGAGGTCGAGGTGTTCACCCGGGCCACCGCCCCCATGCTCCCGCCCATCGTCGAGCTGGCGCCCGGCGTGCTGGTGCGGCACGTGGACGCCGGCCCCTACGAGGGGCTCGCCAAGGAGGACCTGCCCGCGCAGCTGTGCGCCTTCACCCACGGCGTGATGCAGGCGTGGGCCGGGCACCGCCCCGGACACTACGACCTGGTCCACTCCCACTACTGGCTCTCCGGCCACGTCGGCTGGCTCGCCGCCGAGCGCTGGGGCGTCCCCCTGGTGCACGCCATGCACACCATGGCCAAGGTCAAGAACGCCGCGCTCGCCGAGGGCGACACCCCCGAACCCGCCGCCCGCGTGATCGGCGAGACGCAGGTCGTCCGCGCCGCCGACCGGCTCATCGCCAACACCGCCGAGGAGGCGGGCCAGCTCGTCCACCACTACGACGCCGACCCCGCCCGCACGGCCGTCGTCCACCCCGGCGTCAACCTCGACCGCTTCCGCCCCGCCGACGGCCGCGCCGCCGCGCGGGCCCGGCTCGGACTGCCCGCGGACGCCTTCGTCCCGCTGTTCGCCGGGCGGATACAGCCGTTGAAGGCTCCCGACGTCCTGCTGCGTGCCGTGCGCGTGC
The DNA here is from genome assembly GCF_039533145.1 of Streptomyces macrosporus. Taxonomy (NCBI): domain Bacteria; kingdom Bacillati; phylum Actinomycetota; class Actinomycetes; order Kitasatosporales; family Streptomycetaceae; genus Streptomyces; species Streptomyces macrosporus. The sequence continues at coordinate 165,696 of NZ_BAAASZ010000006.1, read as the reverse complement.
TGCTCGACGCCGACCCCGGGCTGCGCGAACGCATCGTGGTGCCCGTCGTCGGCGGACCCAGCGGCAGCGGCCTGGCCAAGCCCGAGCGGCTCCAGAAGCTCGCCGCCCGCCTCGGCATAGCGGACGTCGTCCACTTCCGGCCGCCGGTCGGGCAGGACGTCCTCGCCGACTGGTACCGCGCGGCGAGCGTGCTGGTGATGCCGTCCCACAGCGAGTCCTTCGGGCTGGTGGCCATCGAGGCCCAGGCGTGCGGCACCCCCGTCGTCGCGGCGGCCGTCGGCGGACTGCCGGTGGCCGTGCGGGACGGCGTCAGCGGCTTCCTGGTGGACGGGCACGACCCGGCCGACTACGCGCGGGCACTGCGCCGCCTGATCGACGACGACGCGCTGTCCGCCCGGATGGGCGAGGCCGCCGCCCGGCACGCCGGCGGCTTCGGCTGGGACACGGCCGCCGCCGCCACGGCCGAGGTGTACGCCGAGGCGACGGCCGAACACCGCCGTCACCTACGATCGATCCATGCCCATGGATGACACCGCCTCTTCCGCGGACCCGCCCGCCGACCCCTCCGCCAGGGCCGGGGCCGCGATCGAACAGGCGCTGCGCGACGCCGAGTTGACCTGGGAGAGTCCCGCCGACGGCCGCTACGTCGTCACGCTGCCGGGCACCCGCAAGCTCTCCACGACCTGCTCGCTGATCGTCGGCAGGCACTCCCTGTCCGTCAACGCCTTCGTCGTCCGCCGCCCCGACGAGAACCACGCCGAGGTCCACCGCTGGCTGCTGGAGCGCAACACCCGGCTGTACGGGGTCGCCTACGCCGTCGACCGGCTCGGCGACGTCTACCTGGTGGGGAGGCTGCCGCTGGCCGCCGTCACCCCCGAGGAGGTGGACCGGCTGCTCGGGGTGGTCCTGGAGAACGCCGACGGGGCGTTCAACACGCTGCTGGAGATGGGCTTCGCCACGGCGATCCGCAAGGAGCACGCCTGGCGGACCTCCCGCGGCGAGTCCACCCGCAACCTGGAGGCGTTCGCACACCTGCTGCGCGACGAGTGAGCCGCGACGAGCGAGCCCTCCTCTCCCGACGCGTCCCCGAGGACCTCCCGCGGACGTCCTCCGCGGAACTCCTCCGCGAACGGCGCGGACGCGGCCCCGGACCATGTGGCGGAAGCCCATGCGCCGGGGTCTTCGTATAGGCGGCACGGACATTGCCGGTCCGTCACCGTGAGGCGGACGCTGCCAGGCGTCACCACAACGAGCCGGCCACCGTCGGTGGCCCGTGCACGATCCGCCGAGGAGCCGACCCGCCATGCGCAGACCCGCCTTCACCTCCCTCGCCGCGGCAGCCGTGGCCGCCGCACTCGCCACCTCCTGCTCCAGCCCCGGCACCGGCGCCTCCGGCGGCGACGGCGACAAGGAGGTCGAGGTCGCCCTGATCACCTCCACCAGCGGTCCGCTGGCCTCGTACGGCGAGCAGTACCTCCAGGGCTTCGAGGCGGGCCTCGACCACGCCACCGACGGCACCGGCGAGGTCGACGGCGTCACGATCAAGGTGCGGAAGTACGACGACGCCGGCGACCCCGCCAAGGGCGTCTCCCTGGCCAAGAAGAGCGCCGGCCAGGGCGTGCGGATCATCGCCGGCACGGCCGCCTCCGGCGTCGCCACCCAGATCGCCCCGGTCGCCGCCCAGAACAAGGTCCTCTACATCTCCGGCCCCGCCGCGACCGACGCCCTCACCGCCGCGAACAAGTACACCTTCCGCTCCGGACGCCAGACCTTCCAGGACGTGGCCACCGCCCAGCAGATCCTGAAGAAGGCCGAGGGCGGGGACGTCAAGGACAAGAAGGTCGTCGTCCTGGCGCAGGACAACGCCTTCGGGCAGGCCAACGTCGCCGCCGTCGAGAGCGTCCTGGGCGAGGACGGCACCACCGTGACCTCCGTCCTGGCCCCGCCCAGCGCCACCGACCTCACCCCCACCGCCACCAAGGTCAAGGCCGCCGAGCCCGACATGGTGTTCGTCGCCTGGGCCGGCGACACCGCCCAGTCGATGTGGACCACCCTCGACCAGCAGGGCGTGCTGGACGCCTCCACCGTCGTCACCGGCCTCGACATCCGCGCCGGCTACCCCGTCTTCGGCAAGGCCCGCGACAAGATCACCCTCCTCGCCCACTACGTGCCGGGCGCCACCGACACCCCGGAGGCCCGGGCGGTCGAGAAGTACTTCGCGAAGAAGGGCTGGAAGACCGACCTGTTCACGCCCGACGGCTTCAACGCCGCCCAGATGGTGGTCCAGGCCGTGCGCGAGGCCGGCGCGGACGGCGACACCGACGCCATGGTCGAGGCCCTGGAGGGCTTCACCTTCTCCGGCGTCAAGGGCGAGAACACCGTCCGGGCGTCCGACCACGCCCTGATCCAGCCCATGTTCCAGGCGGAGTTCACGAGCGACACGCCCAGCGTCGCGTCCACCCTGGACGCCCAGGGCGTCGCCCCCGTCGAGAAGAGGATCGGCTGATCGCGGTGACCGTTCTCGAACTGAGCGGGCTGAGCTGGTCCGTCGGTGCGGTGACCATCGTCGAGAAGGTGGACCTCGCCGTCGACGAGGGCGAGTTCGTCGCCGTCATCGGCCCCAACGGCGCCGGCAAGACCTCCCTGTTCAACCTCCTCTCCGGCGTCACCCGACCCACCGGCGGCACCATCCGGCTGGACGGCGCCGACATCACCGGTCTGCCGCCGCACCGCCGGGCCCGGCGCGGGATGGGGCGCACCTTCCAGTCCTCGTCCGTCTTCCCGACCATGACCGTCTCCCAGCACGTGGCCCTGGCCGCGCGGGCGGCGGGCGTGAAGAAGGTCGCGGACGACGGGGAGGGCGTGCGGTCCGTGCTGGAGCGCGTACGACTCGGGCACCGCGGCGACGACCTCGCCGCGGGCCTGTCCCACGGCGACAAGCGCAAGCTCGAACTCGCCATGCTGCTCGCCCCCACCCTCGACCAGGGTGGGGGCGGGCCCCGCCTGATGCTCCTCGACGAGCCCATGGCGGGCGTCGCGGCCGAGGAGGTCGACGAGCTGACCGACGTCATCCGCACCCTCCACCGCACCGAGGGCCGCACCGTGCTGATGGTCGAGCACCACATGGACATCCTCCTCGGCCTCGCCGACCGGGTGGCCGTGATGCACCACGGCACGCTGCTGGCCGTCGGCACCCCCGACGCGGTGATGGCCGACCCGACCGTCCAGGAGGCGTACGTGGGGGAGGAACTGTGAGCGCGAACCCCGGCCCGACCCCCGTCCTGTCGGTGCGCGACCTGCGGGTGCGCATCGGCGAGTCGCGCATCCTCCAGGGCGTCGGCTTCGACGTCGCCCCCACCGGCGTCACCGCCCTGCTGGGCCGCAACGGCGTCGGCAAGACCACCACCGTCCGCTCCGTCCTGGGCCTGCTGCCCGAGGACGGCGAGGTCACCGGCGGCACCGTCCTCTTCGACGGCACCGACGTCACCGGCCACCGCACCCACACGGTGGTGCGGCGCGGCATCGGCTACGTGCCCGAGGACCGCGGCGTGTTCGCCGGACTCACCGTCGCCGAGAACCTCGCCCTCGCCGAGCGCGGCAGCGGTCCGCACCACTACGACCTGGTGCACGACCTCTTCCCCGAGCTGAAGGCCCGGCGGAAGCAGCGCGCCGGCACCCTCTCCGGCGGCCAGCAGCAGATGGTCGCCCTCGCCCGCGCCCTGCTCAACGACAACCGCCTGGTCATCGTCGACGAACCGACCAAGGGCCTGGCGCCCCGCGTCGTCACCGAGGTCGCCGGGGTGCTGGAGCGCGCCGCCGAACGCGTCCCGCTGCTGCTCGTCGAGCAGAACCTGGCCGTCGTACGCCGCCTGGCGCGCGACGCGGTGGTGCTGGACGCGGGCCGCACCGTCCACACCGGCGACGCGCGCGAACTCCTCGCCGACCGCGAACGCACCACGAGCCTGCTCGGCGTCGGCCGCCACGAGAAGCGGGAAGCCGCGGGCGCCGGGCAGAGCACCAAGGAGGCCACCCGATGAGCACGCTCGTCCTGCTCACCCTCACCGGACTCGGCCTGGGCGCCCTGTACTTCCTCATCGCCTCCGGGCTCGCCCTGATCTTCGGCCTGATGGACGTCCTCAACTTCGCCCACGGCGCCTTCCTGACGGTCTCGGCGTACGCCGCCTGGCGCACGGCCGAGACGTTCGCCGGGACGGGCGGGCTGGTGCTCGCCGCACTGGTCGGCACCGTCACCGGCACGGTGCTGGCGATCGTCGTCGAACTCGTCCTCATCCGCAGGCTCTACGGGCGGCCCAGGGAGCAGATCCTGGTCACCGTCGGCCTCTCGCTGGCGATCCCCGCGCTGGTGCAGGCGGTCTGGGGCGCGGACTCCCGCCCCTTCCCGGTGCCCGAGGCGCTCTCCGGCACCGTCGGCGTGCTGGGCGCGCAGGTGCCCGTCAGTCGCTTCGTGCTCATCGTGGTGGCGGGCCTGGTGCTGGCGGCCGTGACGCTGTTCCTCTCCCGCACCCGCTACGGCCTGATCGTGCGGGCGGGCGTGGAGGACCGGGCGATGGTCACCGCGCTGGGCATCGACGTGACCCGCGCCTTCACCCTCGTCTTCGCCATCGGCGGCGCGCTCGCCGGACTCGCGGGCGTCCTCGGCGGGCTCTACTTCGGCTCGCTCTCCCCGCACCAGGGCACCTCGCTGCTGGTGTTCGCCTTCGTCGTGGTGGTCATCGGCGGCATGGGCTCCATCCCCGGCGTCGCGCTCTCCGCGCTCGCGGTCGGCCTGGTGCAGCAGTACGCCAACTACTACGTCGACGGCTACGGCGACTTCGCCGTCGTCGTGCTGCTCGCCGCGGTCGTCCTCGCCCGGCCCGCCCCCCGACTCGCAGGAGCAACGGCATGACGGCCTCTCCGACCCCCACCCCGACCACCACCGAGCACCCCGCCGCCCGGGCCGAGACCCCGCCGGCGTCCCCCGCCCGGCCCGCCGCCCCCGCCCGGCGGCGGTGGCGCGGACCGGTCGTCCCGGCGGCCGTCCTGGTCGTCCTGGCCGTCCTGCCGTTCTCCGCCGTCGAGATACCGATCCTGCTCGACGGCCCGGTCAACTCGCCCGGCTCGCTGCAACTCCTCGCGCTGTGCCTGGTGTTCGCCGGCCTGGCGCTCGGCTACGACCTGATGTTCGGCCGCACCGGACTCCTCTCCTTCGGCCACGCCCTCTACGTCGCGGGCGGCGCGTACGGCACCCAACTGGCCATGACCGAACTGGGCCTGGGCTTCTTCCCCGCCCTGCTGCTGGCCCTGGTCGGCGGCGCCGTCGCCGCGGTCCTCCTGGGCGCCGTCTCGCTGCGCGGCCTGGCCCTGGGCGGCATCGGCTTCGCCATGGTCACGCTCGCCTTCGCGCAGGCCGGCTCGTTGTGGGTGCAGCGCAACCCGGGCGGTCTGACGGGCGGTGAGGAGGGCCTGCCGCTGCACACCGAGGGGGTGCCCGAGGCGTTCGTCGGCGTGCAGAACACCGCCAACGTCTACTGGCTGACCCTGGGCTACCTGACGTTGGTGGCCGCCGTGGTGTGGGTGGCCGTCTCCCGGCCGGTCGGCCGGATCTGGCAGGGCATCCGCGACAACGAGCAGCGGGTGTCCGTCCTGGGCCACGACCCCTTCCGCCACAAGCTGGGGGTGTTCGTGCTCGCGTCCACGCTGGGCGTGCTGGGCGGTGCGATGCACCTGCTGGTCACGGCGGGCGTGACCCCGCACTCCAGCACCGCGCAGTTCACGCTGACGCTGCTGGTGATGGTCGTCCTCGGCGGCAGCGGCACCCGCTGGGGCCCGGTGATCGGCGGTGTGCTGTTCACCTTCCTCGACCAGCGGCTGGCGGTGCTGGCAAGCTCGGAACTGGTGGACGGGCTGCCCGAGTTCCTGCGTACCCCGCTGTCGGAGCCGATGGTGATCCTCGGCGCCCTGTTCGTGGTCGCGGTGTACGTGGCGCCGGGCGGCATCGCGTCGATCAGGCGGTCGCTGTCGTGGAGCCCGTCCGGGCGGACGGGGACGAAGGGAGCGGAGAGGTGACGGTGCGCGAGGTGAACGAGTCGAGGGTCCCGGTGCGCGGGGGAGACCTGGCGGTCTCCGCGTGGTCCGGCGCCGGGGACCCGGTGATCGCCCTGCACGGGATCACCGCCAACGGCCGGATCTTCGGCGCCCTCGCCGACGCGCTGGGCGAGGACGTCCCGCTGCTCGCCCCGGACCTGCGGGGCCGGGCGGGCAGCGCCGGGCTCCCGGGGCCGTACGGGCTCGGCGCCCACGTCGAGGACGTCATCGCCCTGCTGGACCACCGGGGGCTGGAGCGGGCGGTGCTGGTCGGCCACTCCATGGGCGCCTTCGTCGCCGCGCTGACGGCGGCCCGCCACCCCGACCGGATCGCCGGGGCGGTGCTGGTCGACGGCGGCGTGGGCTTCCCCGCCCCCGCGGGTACGGACATCGACGAGCTGCTGGAGGCCGTGATCGGCCCGGCGATGCGGCGGCTGTCGATGACCTTCCCCGACCGGGACGCCTACCGGACGTTCTTCCGCGAGCACCCGGCCCTGGCCGCCCACTGGTGCGACGCCGTCCGGGCACAGGTCGACCGCGATCTGGTGGGGGAGGAGCCGGCGCTGCGCAGCAGTTGCGTCCTGGACGCGGTACGGGCCGACGGCGCGGACGTCCTGGCCGACCCCGAGACCCTCGCCGCCGTGCGGACCGCCTCCGCCAAGGTGCCCATGGCGCTGCTGTGGGCCGAGCGGGGCATGCTCGACGAGCCGCGGGGCCTGTACGACGAGGACCGTCTCGCCGCCGCCGACCTGGGCGGCACGGGGGTGACGGTCCGGCGGGTGCCCGGCGTCAACCACTACACGATCCTCCTCGCCCCGGAGGCCACCGCGGCGATCCGCGCGGCCCTGCGCGACGTGACGCCGTAGGGCCCGCACCCGGCGCCCCGCGCCGGTGGAGCGGTCAACCCTCCACCGGCGCGGGGGACTTCACGCTCTCCGGTCCCACCGCCGCCTCCCCGCCGCCGGTGTCCCCGTCGCCCGCGTTCCCGCCGGCGTCCTTCCGCGCCGCGGTCCGCAGCAGCAGCGCGTAGCCCGCCGCCGTCACCGCGCCGACCGCCGCCGTGAGCCCCCACAGCGTGCCCGAGCCCCAGTGGTCGAGCACCGCGCCGCCCGCCAGCGGCGCCACCAGCGCCGCCACCGACCAGGACAGCGTGTACATCCCCTGGTACCGCCCGCGCCCGTGGGCCGGGGCCAGCCGTGCCACCAGCCCCGTCTGGGTCGGGGCGTTGACCATCTCGCCCAGCGTCCAGACGCAGATGGTCAGCGCGTACGCCCCCACCGACCCGGCGAAGGCCGTCAGCCCGAACCCGCCCCCCGCCAGCAGCGAGGAGACCACCAGCAGCCGGCCCGGGTCGCGGTGCTCGATGAAGCGGGTGACCGGGATCTGGAGGGCGACGATCAGCACGCCGTTCACCGCGATGGCCAGCCCGTAGTCGGAGCTGCTCAGGCCCTTGCCGGCCATGTCCACGGGCAGGGCGACGTACGCCTGCATGAAGACGGTGGAGATCAGGAAGCTCAGGGCGACCATGGCCATGAAGGGCCCGTCCCGCAGCACGGTCCCCATCGAGACCCGCTCCTCGTCCTCCGCCGCGGACTCCTCGGTCCGCTCCGGCCGCGACTCCGGCAGCCGGACGAAGACCAGCACCGCGCACACCAGCGTCATCGCCGCCTCGCCCAGGAAGAGCAGCAGATAGCCGTGCTCGGCGATGAGCCCGGCCGCGGAGGCCGAGACGGCGAAGCCCAGGTTGATGGCCCAGTAGTTGAGCGAGTAGGCCCGCACGCGGTCCTCGGGCCGCACGATGTCCGCGATCATCGCCTGCACCGCCGGACGGGAGCCGTTGCTCGTCATGCCGACGGCGAAGGCGACCGCCGCGATGGCCACCGGATGCTCCACGAAGCCCAGCAGGGCGACGGAGGCCGCGGTGCCGACCTGCGCCAGCATCAGCGTGGGGCGGCGGCCGAGCCGGTCGGTCAGCACCCCCGCGCCGACGGAGGAGACCACCCCGCCCAGCCCGTGCAGCGCGGCGACGAGTCCGGCGTACGTCGCCGAGTAGCCGCGCTCCACGGTCAGGTACATCGCCAGGAAGGTGGCGACGAAGGAGCCCAGCCGGTTGACCAGGGTGCTCGTCCACAGCCACCAGAACGTCCGGGGCAGTCCCGAGACGCTCTCGACCGCCGCCCGTCTCACCCCCCTGACGGATCGGGCGACGGACCCTGCGATGGACCCGGTGTCGGACACGGCGCGCCTCCCGGCGGTACGTAGCTGAGGTGGTGCTTCACGGAGAGCGGCACACCTCCATATGTAAGTGGCGCAACCGCACTCCGCACATTACATAGCACCTTCCCGGCTCCGCCACCGAATTGACGCCCACCGTCAATCGACCACGTCGCCCCCCGCGGCCCGCCGGACCGTCTCGCCGGCCGGCCGGACCCACCGGCCCCCGCCCGTTCGATTAGGCTCGGGCCCATGGCCGACGCACCGTACAAGCTGATCCTCCTCCGCCACGGCGAGAGCGAGTGGAACGCGAAGAACCTGTTCACCGGCTGGGTGGACGTCAACCTGACCGAGAAGGGGGAGAAGGAGGCGGCCCGCGGCGGTGAGCTGCTGAAGGACGCCGGCCTGCTCCCGGACGTCGTCCACACCTCCGTCCAGAAGCGCGCCATCCGCACCGCGCAGATCGCGCTGGAGACCGCCGACCGCCTCTGGATCCCCGTCCGCCGCTCCTGGCGCCTCAACGAGCGCCACTACGGCGCGCTCCAGGGCAAGAACAAGGCGCAGATCCGCGAGGAGTTCGGCGAGGAGCAGTTCATGCAGTGGCGCCGCTCCTACGACGTCCCGCCGCCGGAGCTGGAGGACGGCGCCGAGTGGTCGCAGAGCGACGACCCGCGCTACGCGATGATCCCCAGCGAGCTGCGCCCGCGCACCGAGTGCCTCAAGGACGTGGTCGCCCGCATGCTGCCGTACTGGTACGACAGCATCGTCCCGGACCTGCTGACCGGCCGCACGGTCCTGATCGCCGCGCACGGCAACAGCCTCCGCGCGCTGGTCAAGCACCTCGACAAGATCTCCGACGAGGAGATCTCGGGCCTCAACATCCCCACCGGCATCCCGCTCTCCTACGATCTGGACGCCGACTTCCACCCGATCAACCCGGGCGGCACCTACCTCGACCCGGACGCCGCGAAGGCCGCGATCGAGGCCGTGAAGAACCAGGGCAAGAAGTAGCCCGAAGCACGAACGAGCCCCCTGCCGGCGGCCTTGCCGCCGGCAGGGGGGCTCTGTGTCGTGTCACCCGCGTTCGGATGTGGGCCGGTTGGAAGGGGGCCGGCGGGCGCGAGCCGAGAGGCGAAGACGTGCGGCCGGAGCTGCGACGTCTTCGACGCCCGGGCGTTCGGGTCGGCCCCACCCGGACCGGCCGGGCGCCGGCCGCCCGCTTCGTCCGGTCGGGGAGGGACTTGCTTCGCTCGGTGTCGCCGTCGGAGTCGGCCGAGCGCATCGGACGGCTGTCGCGCCGGCGGCGACGTACGCGAGCGGAAGGGCCCGCGAGGGTAGTGCGGGTGATCTTCCGCTGAGTAGTGTGAGCCGCCGGACCAAACACCTGTCCGCACGGTGCCCTCGAGGCTCTGTGCTCGACCGCGTGGCGCTTGCCCCGCACGAAGACGTCCCTGCGGCGGGGACGGTGCGCCGCAGGACGACGGCCCGTTCCCGGGCCGCGAGCCATCTCGCGGCGCCGGACCGGCGCCGGACCGCGCCGCGCGTGCCGCCGGCGCCGCGGAGGCCGGAAAGTGAGTGAAGAGATGCAACCGACGTTCGTACTGGTTCACGGAGCCTTCGCGAACTCCTTCTCCTTGGCGCCGCTCCAGGCCGAACTCGGCCTCCTCGGACACCGTTCGGTCGCCGTCGACCTGCCCGGCCACGGATTCGGGGCGACCTACACCCGCGCCTACCAGGCGCCGCAGGATCTCGAAGGGCTCGCCACCGCACCCGGCTCGATCAAGGGCGTCACGCTCGCCGACAACGTCGCGCACCTGATCGGGATTCTGGAACGGGCCAAGCGGAACGGCCCCGTGATCCTCGTCGCCCACAGCCGCGGCGGCGTCACGGCCACGGCCGCGGCCAACGCGCGGCCGGACCTGATCGACCGCATCGTCTATGTCGCGGCCTGGTGCCCGGTCGCCCTCGACGTCGACGACTACTACGCCGAGCCGGAGATGGCCACGGTCGACGCCGCTTCCCTGGGTTCGGCGATGGTCGGGAACCCGGCCGAACTCGGCCTGCTGCGCGTCAACTTCCGCACCGCTGATCCGGACGCCCTCGCGGCGCTCAAGGCGGCCTTCCTCGCCGACGGCACCGACGAGGAGTTCCTGACCTTCCTGAACACCTTCCAGCCCGACGAGAACCTGGACGTCGGCACCTCCGCCGACCGGGCGCAGGCCGCGACCTGGGGCCGCGTCCCGAAGACCTTCGTCCGCCTGGCCGGCGACGCGAGCATGCCGCTCGCCATGCAGGACCGGCTGATCCGCGAGGGCAACGAGCTGACGCCGGACAACCCGTACGACGTCCGCACCCTGGAGGGCAGTCACCTGAAGTGGCTGGTCGATCCGGCGCCGGCGGCCCGAGTCCTGGGCGAACTCGCCGCGCTCCCGGCCCCGTCCGCCCGATCGTGAGCGGAACCGGACGAGGAGTGCGGCGGCGGTGACGGTGCCCGTGCGGACGCATCCGCGTTCGTCGTACCGGGCGGCGACGGCTCGAACCGGTTGAGCTCGTCGATCGTCCGCTCGACGGTGCCGCGGTTCCTGGCTCGGGTGCGGCTCCGTCGTCGGCCCGCTCGGGCAGGACGGCCGGCACCGAGTGCGCGATGCCGACTGGTGCGCCGGGCCGCCGTCGGGCCCACGCTCCCGTCCCCGTCCGACGCCACCGCATCCGCCCCGACGGGCCGGCCGCGACCATGTTCCACCCCCTCACCCCCTCACCCCCGCGCAGAACGGTCCGGAACATCTCCGAAAATTTCGGAGTGGGAATTCCGGATCTTGATCCTCCGGCCACGGGTTCCCTTGGTGAATTCCGAATCGGATCGGTGGCCCATGGTCAATGAACAGGAACGATGCTGTGCCGGTGAATCCCCGGTCAAAGAGAAGCTTCCGCAACCCTTGCGGAAACTGTTGACAACCTGACGGGGTCAGGCCAACCTGTCGCCATCGACAGCCCCACTCCTGTCGATCCGGACCACCGCGCGCCGGGCCACCCGCGCGGCTTGGTCCTTCGGTCGTCGGCCGGACGACGACCGGCCGAGTTCCACCGCGTTGCACGGCGCCGACGCACGGTCGGCGTCACCCTGGCCGCCGACAGGCCCACCGGGTCATGTCGCGCGCCCGGCTTCCCGCCAACCCCCACGAGGAGGAAGCATGCACGAGGACAACGCCCCCCGCCCGATGAGCCGCCGGCTCTTCGTCGGCAGTGCCGGCGCCGTGGCGCTGGGCGCGTCCGCCGGGCTGTTGCTGCCCGGCACCGCTCACGCCCAGACGGTCACCTCGAACCAGACCGGCAACCACAACGGCTTCTACTACTCGTTCTGGACCGACGCTCCCGGAACGGTCTCCATGACCATGGGTTCCGGCGGCAACTACAGCACCTCATGGCGCAACACCGGGAACTTCGTCTGCGGCAAGGGCTGGAGCAACGGCGGACGCAGGACCGTGCGGTACTCGGGCAGCTTCAACCCGTCCGGCAACGGCTACCTGTGTCTCTACGGGTGGACGTCGAACCCGCTCGTGGAGTACTACATCGTCGACAACTGGGGCACCTACCGGCCCACGGGAACGTACAAGGGCACGGTCACCAGCGACGGCGGCACGTACGACATCTACCAGACGATGCGGTACAACGCCCCCTCCGTCGAAGGCACCAAGACCTTCCCGCAGTTCTGGAGCGTCCGGCAGTCGAAGAAGACGGGCGGGACCATCACCACCGGCAACCACTTCGACGCATGGGCCCGGGTGGGGATGAACCTGGGCAACTTCAGCTACTACATGATCATGGCGACGGAGGGCTACCAGAGCAGCGGGAGCTCCAACATAACGGTGAGCGGGTGAGCGTTCCGCTCCCCGGAAGGGCCGTCTCGGTCCGGAACGCCGACGCCGCCTGATCCGGCGGCCCGGTGGGCGCCGCCCCCGACGGCAACGGTCGGGTGTGGCATCCGGGCCGACGGCGTCCGGACCCGGTGCCGACGGTCCCCGCGGCGCGAGCCGATCCCCGAACACCCGGAACACCGCACCCGTGGCGCGGCGGCCCCTGGCCGTCGCGCCACACCGCTGTCGAGGCGGCCCGCGCGGTCCGGTGGCCGTGCCGTACCGCCTGCCGCCCATTCCGGCGTCGAGTGCGGGCAGTTGTGTACGGAATTAGGATGGTTTGCGGTGATCCCTCTCCTCTCGGAGGTGAGAAACCGTGCCGACCTACATCACGCTGCTGAACTGGACGGATCAAGGAATCCGCGCCTACAGGGACACGACCAAGCGCACCGACACCTTCATCGCGACGTTGCAGAAGTTCGGCGCGAAGCTCGTGGACATCCACTGGACCGTCGGTCCGTACGACATCGTGTGCGTCGTCGAGGCGCCCGACGACGAAGCCGTCACCGCGGCGCTGCTGCAACTCGGCGGGGCGGGCAACGTCCGCAGCACGACGCTGCGGGCCTTCGACCGGGAGGAGATCGAAGGCATCATCGCCAAGACCACCTCGTGAGGCGACGCGCTCGTGCCGCCGAGGACGGCGTCGAGCGCCGCGCACCCTTCTCCGGCGCTTCCGGCGGGACGGGCGGCGCCGTGGGGGGGGCGGGGGCCGGTCGGGCCCCGGAAGCGGAGCCGAGTCCGGGAGCGGACGAACCCCTCGCGCCCTGTGACGCGCGACGCCGCGGCCCACACGTGACCGCGGCACGTGAATGACCTACGAGACGGGCTCCCTGCGCCGGCATTGTCCGGATCAGGTTATGGGGGTCGCTCTCCGGTCCTTCGACCTTCGAGCCTCTCAGCCCGACCGTCGACGTCGGCCCCAGCGGAAGCCGAAGCTTTCCGCCCGAGTCGGCTACTCCGGTCGAACTCCCTCGCTCGTCCCGTAGGCCCAATTTCAGATTAACACTCTGATACAGGGATGAAAGCCCCCAAGCCAATATTTTCGTCCGTTCTTCCGTGATCCCGTTCCGTCGCGAGGCGGGTCTCCAGGGCGGCGGGGGAGTCCCGCCCCGCCGGGTTCCGTGCTCGGCACCTCGCGCGCCCACGGCACGGCGCGCGGCCCGGTCGGTTCCGCCCGCGCGGCAGCCGGCCGGGGTGGATCGGCCCGGGGAGCCCGGTCCGCCCGGTATCCGGACATCGGACTCGGTTGCGTATCGGTCGGCGCACGAGGGGAGTCGGGGCGTCGACGCAACGTTACGTTTCAGCCACCCTGTGGTGGCCTCTCTCCGGAACGTCACGCCCTGGTCTCCGGTCCGTTCCCGGCGGGCGCTCCGCGAACGCCCACGCGGGGGCAGTACCGGTTGATCGACAGGAGTGGCGCGATGCGACGAAGAAGGTTCCTCGGTCTGGCTTCGGGGGTGGCCGGTTCTCTCGCATGGACGGTGACCGGGTGCGGCAAGGGCGAGACGGCCGGGACCGGGAACGTCACCCTGACGGTGGTCGCCACCGACTACGGCGACCTCGAAGGGAACGACCTCACGCAGACGTACTGGGACGATCTGGTGGCCGGCTTCGAGCAGGGGAATCCGGGCGTCAAGGTGAAGGTCTCCGTCCACGCCCCGGGGAAGGCCGAGGAGAAGGTGGCCGACCTGGTCGCCAAGGGCACGCCCCCCGACCTGGCGCAGCTCTCCGACCGCGCGCACCACGCGCCCGACCTGCTCTACCGGGCCGACGAGCTGCTCTCCATCCCCGTGCAGGCCGACTTCGTCCCCGAACTCGCCGCGGCCGGCGAGGTGCGCCGCGTGCAGTACGCGCTGCCGTTCGCCGCCGACCTCCAACTCCTCTACTACAACCGCGACCTCTTCGCCGCCGCCGGCCTGGACCCGGACAAGCCGCCGCGGACGTGGGAGGAGCTGAAGCGGGCCGCGCTCGCGCTCAAGGGCGCCGGGGTCAACATCCCCTGCGGGCTGCCGCTCGGCCCCGAGGAGGCCCACGTCGAGGCCATGACGTGGCTGGTCGCCAACGGCGGTCGCTACACCGGGGACGAGGGGCTCTACGCCCTCGACTCACCGGAGAACATCGAGACCATGGAGTGGCTCCGGAAGGAGCTCGTCGGCCGCGGCCTCACCACGGCCAACCCGGCCACCACCGAGCGGCAGGCGCTCTTCGACCTGTTCACGCGGGGGCAGGTGGGCATGCTCAACGGCGGCCTGTCGCTGATGCGGCAGGCCGAGCGGAAGAAGCTCGACTACGGGATGGCGCCGCTGCCCGGCAACGGCGGGCTCGCCGAGACCACCGCGGGGGCCACCCACTGGATGGTGGCGTTCCGCAGGGAGGGCAACCAGGAGGCGATCAAGGCGTTCCTCGGTTACGTCTACGCGGTGAAGAGCCACTACGCGTTCGCCGACCGCTACCACATGCTGCCGGTCACGCTCTCCGGCACCGACCGGATGCGCACCGACAAGCGGCACGAGCGGATGTGGCCCTTCCTGGACCGGCTGGGGGCCGCCGTGTTCCAGCCGGCGCACAAGGCCTCCTGGGTGACGGTCCGCCGGGAGATCGGCGAGCACATCGGCCAGGCGGTACTGGCCGACGGCGATCCCGCCGGTGTGCTCGGCACGCTCCAGCGCGCGGCGGAGGAGGAAGAGGCCGCGCGGGAGGAGTGACACCGCGCGGCGGACGGGGCCCGACCGGTACCACCCGGTCGGGCCCCGTCGAGCGCCTTGCCTCCGTGCCGGCGGGTCAGCCGCAGTTGCCGCCGCACTGGCAGCCGCTGCCGGACTGGCAGCCGCACGAGCACCCCGAGCCGCAGCCGCAGGCCCCGAGTATGGGCAGCGAGGGCCGTTCGTCCGCCCGCTCGGCCGTCGTGGGCGAGGTCGGGAAGTCCGTCATGAGTACCTCCTCAGCCGGTTCCACCGGTTGTCGCCGGTGCTCCTCCGCAACCCATTGACGGTCTCTCCGACCGAGCGCGTCAACGGCGCGCGGAGGCACGGCCCGCGCCCCCGACCTCGCGGGGGCGCGTCCACCGGAGCCGGGGCGTCAGGCGTTCTCGGCCCGGGCGCCCTCCGCGGCGGCCACGCCGGCCGCCGGGTCCACCTCGTCCGCGTAGTCGCCGGTGACCAGGTAGACGACGCGGCGGGCGACCGAGACCGCGTGGTCGGCGAAGCGCTCGTAGTAGCGGCCCAGCAGGGTGACGTCCACGGCCGTCTCGATGCCGTGCTTCCAGCGGTCGTCCATCAGGTGCTGGAAGAGGGTGCGGTGGAGGAGGTCCATCGCGTCGTCGTCCTGCTCCAACTGGAGCGCCAGGTCGACGTCCTTGGTGATGATGACCTCGCGCGCCTTGGCCATCAGGCGCTGCGCGAGCTGCCCCATCTCCAGGATGGTGGCCTGGAGGTCCCGCGGCACCGCCGACTCGGGGTAGCGCAGCCGGGCCACCTTGGCGACGTGCTGCGCCAGGTCGCCGGAGCGTTCGAGGTCGGCGCTCATCCGCAGGGAGGTGACGACGATCCGCAGGTCGGTGGCGACCGGCTGCTGGCGGGCCAGCAGGGTTATGGCCTTGGTCTCCAGGTTCCGCTGGAGGTCGTCCACCTTCTCGTCCGCGGCGATCACGCTCTCGGCGAGATTGAGGTCCGCGTCCAGCATCGCCGTCGTGGCGCGGCCGATCGCGGAGCCGACGAGCCGGGCCATCTCGACCAGGCCGTCGCCGATCGAGTCCAGCTCCTCGTGGTACGCGTCCCGCATGACTGTCCTTCCCTCGCATGACGTGATCGTCGGGGCTCGGCCCCGTGGGGTTTCCGAGGACCCGATGAGTGCCCAAGGGTCCCCGTCCTTCCCCTACGCTCCCACGTTCCGGCCGAAACGCGTCCGGTTCCGCCCGCCCAAGTGAACCGGTGCCGACACCGACGTGAACTCTCGGAGACGAGTGTTCGAGTAGCTCCCCGAACAGCTACGGCCGGCTTCCGGAGCCTGCTTAACCTGGACGCATGGACGTGAACGCGGCGGTCGCCGCAGCGGCAGCGATCGCCGGGGTGTGCACCGGAGTGATCGCGATGCTCGCGTTCCGCTGGAGCGAGCGCGAGCAGGCCCGTCCCACGCGCAGCTCCCTCCACACCGAGGCCGTGCTCCCGCCCGGCGTGGACACCGTGCTGTCCGTGCTCCGGTCGTCCGCCGTCGTGCTGGACGAGTCCGACGCCGTGGTCAAGGCCAGCTCGGCCGCGTACGCCCTTGGGCTGGTGCGCGGCGGGAAGCTCGCCGTGGAGCCGATGCTCCAGATGGCCCGCGACACCCGCCGCGACGGCGAGATCCGCCAGGCCGACCTGGAGCTCCCGCGGCGCGGCACCGGCCGCGGGGACGTCCTCGCCGTCTCCGCGCGGGTGGCGCCCCTGGGCTCCCGGCTGGTCCTGCTGCTGGTGGAGGACATGACCGAGGCGCGGCGCATCGAGGCGGTGCGTCGCGACTTCGTGGCGAACGTCAGCCACGAGCTGAAGACCCCGGTCGGCGCGCTCTCGCTGCTGTCGGAGGCGGTGCTGGACGCCGCCGACGACCCGGAGGCGGTGCAGCGCTTCGCCGGCCGGATGCAGAAGGAGGCGACGCGGCTGACCAACCTCGTCCAGGAGCTGATCGACCTCTCGCGGGTGCAGAACGACAACCCGCTGGAGGACTCCGAGCCCGTCCGGGTGGACGAGCTGGTGGCCGAGGCCATCGACCGCTGCCGCCAGCAGGCGAGCGCCAAGCAGATCACCATCGCCACGGGCGGCACCGCCGGTCTGCACGTGTGGGGCAACCGCGGCCAGCTCGCGGCGGCACTGGGCAACCTCGTCGAGAACGCCGTGAACTACTCCCCGTCCCGCACCCGGGTGGGCATCTCGGGACGCCGGGTGGCGGCCCCGGGCGGGGACATGATCGAGATCGCGGTGACCGACCAGGGCATCGGGATCTCCGACAAGGACAAGGAACGGATCTTCGAACGCTTCTACCGCGTCGACCCGGCCCGCTCCCGGGCCACCGGCGGCACCGGCCTGGGCCTGTCCATCGTCAAGCACGTGGCGGCCTCGCACGGCGGGGAGGTCACCGTGTGGAGCGCGGAGGGCCAGGGCTCCACGTTCACCCTGCGCCTGCCGGAGGCCGGCAGCGCGCGGGAGCGCGAGGAGGCCCGGCGCCGCGAGCGGCAGCGGACCGCCGGCGCGCTGCGCGAACCGGCGGACTTCGGCGACACTGACGACGGAGACGGTGCCGAGCGCGCCGACGCCCACCACCCGGACGCCGTCCACCCGGACGCCACGGACCGCGACGCGGACGACGGGGACCGTACGCACGGCACGGACCGCGGTGCCGCACACCCGTACGGGACCGCCCCACGAGCCCCCACAACCCCCCACGACTCCAACGATCACCATTCAGCTCCAGCCCCGGAGGTCCTCCCGTGACCCGAGTGCTCGTCGTCGAGGACGAGGAATCGTTCAGCGACGCACTGTCGTACATGCTGCGCAAGGAAGGTTTCGAGGTGGCCGTCGCCTCCACGGGCCCGGACGGCCTGGAGGAGTTCGAGCGCAACGGCGCCGATCTGGTGCTGCTCGACCTGATGCTGCCGGGGCTGCCCGGCACGGAGGTGTGCCGTCAGCTCCGCGGACGCTCCAACGTCCCGGTCATCATGGTGACCGCGAAGGACAGCGAGATCGACAAGGTGGTCGGCCTGGAGATAGGGGCCGACGACTACGTGACCAAGCCGTTCTCCTCCCGCGAGCTGGTGGCCCGCATCCGGGCCGTGCTGCGCCGGCGCGGCGAGCCCGAGGAGACCGCCCCGGCGGCGCTGGAGGCCGGACCGGTGCGGATGGACGTGGACCGGCACGTGGTGACGGTCGGGGGCAACAAGGTCGACCTGCCGCTGAAGGAGTTCGACCTGCTGGAGATGTTGCTGCGCAACGCCGGCCGGGTGCTGACCCGCATGCAGCTGATAGACCGCGTCTGGGGCGCGGACTACGTCGGCGACACCAAGACGCTGGACGTGCACGTCAAGAGATTGCGCGCCAAGATCGAGCCGGACCCGAGCGCGCCGCGCTATCTGGTGACGGTGCGGGGCCTGGGCTACAAGTTCGAGCCGTGACGGAGCCCGCCGCGTCCGGCGCCCCGGGCACCCCCGGTGCCTTCGGGACGCGCGCGGCGGCAGGGGAGTGACACGAGTGGGGCCGCCCCGTCGGGGGCGGCCCCACTCGTGGTGTCCGTGCGGTGCCGGTGCGGCGGAGGTCAGTGGTCCTCGGTCGCGGGCGCGGTGGTCTCCGTGCCGCCCTCGGGCGCCTCGGTCGCGTCGGGCGAGACGGTCGCGTCGGGCTCGGCGTTCTCCGTGGCGGAGGCGCTCGCGTCGGGCGAGGCGGACTCGGAGGCGTCCGCCTCCGGGTTCCGGGCCTCCTGCGTCGGGGTGCCGCTGGGGCCGTAGCCCTCCCAGGCGTGGGTCTCCGGGACCACGGTCACGCGCATCTCCACCCGGCCGGTCGAGCTGAGCTCGAAGACGATCGGCTGGGCGTTGCCGTCCGAGATGCCCGCCCGCTCGGTGTCGGGGATCAGCGCGGAGGCGTTGCCCTCGCCGCCGAGCGCCAGGGAGTCGCCCGCCGGGATGGTCAGGTCCTGGCCCTCGGCCGGGCTGAGCTCCACGGTCTCGCCGGAGCCGGCGATCGTGATGGACTCCAGCTTCTCGTCCTTGGTCCCGTTGTTGAAGATGCGGGCGGAGATGGACGCGGGGCCGGGCTCGTCCTCGGCGGTGATGATGTTGACGTTCTGGATCTCGATGTCGCCAACGGCGGTCGAGGCGTTGTCGGACTGGATGTTCAGGCTCTGCGCGTCGGGCCCGGCACCGCAGGCGGTCAGGGCTGCGATCGAGAGCGCAAGGGTGGAGGCGGCGAGGGCGCCGCGTCGAAGGCTGCTGCTCACGGCGGCGGCAACTCCTAGCGGATGGGTGGTCTGTCGGCGAGGCTCAGCGTACCGACCCCCTTTACGGCATCCTCACCCGACCCGCCCCCAAGCGCTCCGGCGGCATGGGCCGAACCGGTGCCCGGGGCCGGTGGCCGGCGCCCGGTGTCCCGGGGTCCGCCGGGGCGCGGGGCGCCGGTGCGGCCGGCACGGCGGGCACGGCGGGCTGGGGAGGCACCGGCGGAATATCAACTGCACGTCCGTACGAACGATTACGCGCATTCCTCGGAAGGCGCCGCGGAAGGAGGCGGGAAGGTTCACCGGAAATCGACGGAGGGGCCGTTCGCCGGGCCGCCGATCAATATCGTTCCGGACCGTTCGCCCGGATCGGGGATTCCGGCAAAACGGACGTACGGGTGTTTCGGACACCCTCTTCGGGGGTGGTGACGCGCGCGATTCGCGCCCCGTGCATAACCCCTCTCACCTGCGAATTCCCGCTTCCGCTACCCCCCCTCAGCACGATCCGGGCGCTGTTGTCAAGCCCCGAGATATGCCCTGACCTGCGAAAACGCCATTCAGAAGAGAGCGTTCCCGTGTTACCCTGGATAGCCACGGAAGGGGTACCTGTCACATGACGTTCAAGGTTGGCGACACCGTGGTCTATCCCCATCACGGGGCCGCGCTGATCGAGGCCATCGAAACTCGCCAGATCAAAGGCGTGGACAAGACCTACTTGGTTCTGAAGGTCGCGCAGGGCGACCTGGAGGTGCGCGTACCGGCGGAAAACGCGGAGCTCGTCGGCGTGCGCGACGTGGTCGGCCAGGACGGCCTCGACCGGGTCTTCGAGGTGCTCCGCGCGCCTTACGCCGAGGAGCCGACCAACTGGTCCCGCCGGTACAAGGCGAACCTGGAGAAGCTCGCTTCCGGTGACGTGATCAAGGTGGCCGAGGTCGTGCGCGACCTGTGGCGCCGGGAGCGCGAGCGCGGACTCTCCGCGGGCGAGAAGCGGATGCTGGCCAAGGCCCGCCAGATCCTGGTGAGCGAACTCGCCCTCGCGGAGAACACCAACGAGGACAAGGCGGAGGCGCTGCTCGACGAGGTCCTGGCGTCCTGAACGACGGCGTCCGAACCGACGCACGGGCCGTCCGCACCGGCCCTGTGACGGTGGGCGTCCGACGCCCCTCGCCACTCGTCGGCGCAACCGCCCGGTGAACACGACCGCTTCGGTGAACAGTCGGAACGAGCGCGACGACGCACGACACGACGCACATGCCCGACCGGTGAGAACCACACGGTGAGCACGCTCCACGGCGACGGAGACGTCGCCGGAGGGCCGACGGAACACGGCCGGCGACCGTGGAGCGCACGTGAACGGTGCACGTGAACGGTGCACGTGAACGGTGCCGCGGTGCCCGAGTGAGGACGCGAGTCCGTCGCCGGGCGCTGCGGCGTATCCGGGCCGCCTCCGGGTGGGACGGTACGGGTGGTCGGATCGTTCGACCCGCTCGGCGAACCGCCGGCCACCGCTCCCTCGGTACTCGGGTGCCGGGCCCGGGTGGCTGCTCGACCGGCCGTCACGGAAGGGGTCGGTCGGCGCGTCGCACCCGGCACGCTGTGTGCCATACCCACCTCTGCCGAGAACACAAACCTGAACGTGCAGTCAATGCCAGATGAATCGATGTCCGCCGAAACGGCGGACGCGGCGTCCCCGCCCGTGCCCGGCGGCCGTACCGCCGTCGTCATCCCCGCCGCCGGTCGCGGCGTACGGCTCGGCCGCGGCGCCCCCAAGGCGCTGCGCCCCCTGGGCGGCACCCCCATGCTCGTCCACGCCGTACGCGCGGTGGCCCGCGCCCGGACGGTCTCCCTCGTGGTTGTCGTGGCCCCGCCGGACGGCGCCGCGGCCGTCCGCACCCTCCTCGACGAGCACCCCCTGCCCGACTCCGCCGGCGCCACCGAGGTGGTCGTCGTCCCCGGCGGCGAGACCCGGCAGGAGTCGGTGGCCCGGGGCCTGGCCGCGCTGACCGACGACATCGACGTGGTCCTCGTCCACGACGCCGCCCGCCCGCTGGTCCCCGTGGAGACGGTGGAGGCGGTCGCCGCCGCCGTGCGGGACGGCGCCCCCGCCGTCGTCCCCGCGCTGCCCGTCGCCGACACGGTCAAGCGCATCGCCCCCGACGTGCCCGCCGGGGAGCCCGAACCGGTGGTGGCCACGCCCGAGCGGTCCCTGCTCCGCGCCGTGCAGACCCCCCAGGGCTTCGACCGGGCCACGCTCGTCGCGGCGCACGAGCGCGCGGCGGGCGACGGCTCGGACGCCACCGACGACGCCGGACTGGTCGAGCGCATGGGCGTCCCCGTGGTGCTGGTGCCCGGCCACGAGGAGGCGTTCAAGGTCACCCGCCCGCTGGACCTCGTGCTCGCCGAGGCCGTGCTCGCCCGCCGGAGGGCCACCGATGGCTTCTGACCCGTCCGCACGGCCCGAACAGCCCGTGCAGCCCGAACAGCCCGCGCCCGCCGCGCCGCGGACGCCCCCGATGCCGCTGGTCGGGATCGGCACGGACGTGCACGCCTTCGAGGAGGGGCGCGAGCTGTGGTGCGCCGGCCTGCTCTGGGAGGGCGAGACCCACGGCCTGGCCGGGCACTCCGACGGCGACGTCGCCGCGCACGCCGCCTGCGACGCCCTGTTCTCCGCGGCCGGCCTGGGCGACCTCGGCGCCCACTTCGGCACCGACCGCCCCGAGTGGGCCGGCGCCTCGGGCGTCACCCTCCTCGCCGAGGCCGCCCGGATCGTCCGGGCGGAGGGGTTCGAGATCGGCAACGTGGCGATCCAGGTCATCGGCGTACGGCCCAAGATCGGCAAGCGGCGCGAGGAGGCGCGGAAGGCGCTCTCGGCCGCGGTCGGCGCACCCGTCTCCGTCTCCGGCACCACCACCGACGGGCTGGGCCTGACCGGCCGGGCCGAGGGCCTGGCCGCGGTGGCGACGGCGCTGGTCTTCCGCCGGGACTGAGCGGGTCGCGCCCGCGACCCGCCGGGTGTCCGCTTCGGACGCGGAGGGCGAGAGGTCGGTTACGGTGCGGAAGGCGCCCGCGCACGACCGTCGACCCTCCCGGAGGAACCCCGGGAGCAGCCCGGAGGAGGGAAACCCCGTGGCAGCGACCCTGTCGGACAAGCTCAAGCGACTCCTCGACCGCCCCGTCTTCGTCACCGTGGTCACCGTCCAGCCCGACGGCCGCCCGCAGGCCTCGCCGGTGTGGGTCAAGCGCGACGGCGACGACGTGCTGATCTCCACCACCGTGGACCGGCGCAAGGCGAAGAACCTCGAACGCGACCCGCGCGTCTCGGTCGTCGTCGTCGACCCCGACGAGCCGTACTCCTACGCCGAGATCCGCGGCACCGCCACCATGACGACCGAGGGCGGCCCGGAACTGATCGACGAGCTGTCGGTGAAGTACAGCGGCAGGACCTACGCGCAGTTCAACCCCGCGTCGGCGCAGGACGCCCAGCGCGTCGTCGTCCGCGTCACCCCCGAGCGGGTCGTCGGCACGCTCGGCTCCTGACCGGCGGCCCGCCACACCACCACGCCCCGTGTCGCCCGATCGGCACGGGGCCGGTCGCGTTTCCGACTACCCTTGGGCCCGTGACTCTTCGCCTGTACGACACCAGCGCCCGGCAGATCCGTGACTTCACCCCGCTGACACCGGGCTGTGTCTCGATCTACCTGTGCGGTGCCACCGTGCAGGCGCCCCCGCACATCGGCCACATCCGGTCGGGGCTGAACTTCGACATCATGCGCCGCTGGTTCGCGTACCGCGGCTACGACGTGACGTTCGTCCGCAACGTCACGGACATCGACGACAAGATCATCGCCAAGTCGGCCGAACAGGACCGACCCTGGTGGGCGATCGGCTACGCCAACGAGCGCGCCTTCGGCGACGCCTACACCGCGCTCGGCTGCCTGCCGCCCACCTACGAACCGCGCGCCACCGGCCACGTCCCCGAGATGGTCGAGATGATGCGCGCGCTCATCGACCGGGGCCACGCCTACGCCGCCGACGGCAACGTCTACTTCGACGTGCGCTCCTTCCCCGGCTACCTCCAGCTGTCCAACCAGGACCTGGACGACCTGCGCCAGCCCTCCGGCGAGGGCGAGACCGGCAAGCGCGACCCCCGCGACTTCGCGCTGTGGAAGGCCGCCAAGCCCGGCGAGCCGAGCTGGGAGACGCCCTGGGGCCGCGGCCGTCCCGGCTGGCACCTGGAGTGCTCGGCGATGGCCCACAAGTACCTGGGCGCGGCGTTCGACATCCACGGCGGCGGCATCGACCTGGTCTTCCCGCACCACGAGAACGAGATCGCGCAGTCCAAGGCGTACGGCGACGAGTTCGCCCGCTACTGGGTGCACAACGCCTGGGTGACGATGAGCGGCGAGAAGATGTCCAAGTCGCTGGGCAACTCGGTGCTCGTCTCCGAGATGGTCAAGCACTGGCGGCCCATCGTGCTGCGCTACTACCTGGGCACCCCGCACTACCGGTCGATGATCGAGTACAGCGAGGAGGCCCTGCGCGAGGCCGAGGCCGCCTTCGGCCGGATCGAGGGCTTCGTCCAGCGCGCCGTGGAGCGGGCCGGGTCGGTGGAGCCGGCGGCCGAGGTGCCGGAGGAGTTCGCGACGGCGATGGACGACGACTTCGGCGTCCCGCAGGCGCTCGCCGTCGTCCACACCACCGTCCGGCAGGGCAACGCCGCGCTGGCCGAGGGCGACAAGGACGCGGTGGCCGCCGCGCTGGCCGACGTACGGGCGATGCTGGGCGTGCTCGGTCTCGACCCCCTCGACGCACACTGGACGGACGGCGGCGGCAACGGGCGCGGCGAGGAGCTGAACGACGTCGTGGACGCCCTGGTCGGCCTGGTGCTGGAGCAGCGCCAGGCGGCGCGGGCCCGCAAGGACTACGCCACCGCCGACGCCATCCGAGACCGACTCCAGCGGGCGGGCCTGGTCATCGAGGACACCCCCGCCGGGCCCCGCTGGGAGCTGGGCTCGCGGGACGCCCGCTGAGCCCTCCCCGAACCCCCACACGTCCACCCCACCGAGCAGCAAGAAGAGATGAGTGATCCCGATGGCCGGGAACAGCCAGCGCCGTAACCGCCGCACGTCCAGCAAGAAGGGCGCGCAGGTCGGCAGTGGCGGCAAGCGGCGCCGCGGCCTGGAGGGCAAGGGCCCGACGCCGCCCGCCGAGATGCGCAAGGGCCACGTGAAGAACCGCCTGGCCAACGCCAAGGCCCGGCAGGCCGCCCGCCGCCCCGCCGCCCGGCGCGGCGGCGGGAAGAGCAGCGCGGAACTGGTCGTCGGCCGCAACCCGGTGGTCGAGGCGCTGCGCGAGGGCGTACCGGCGAACACGCTGTACGTCCAGCAGTTCATCGACAACGACGAGCGCGTCCGCGAGGCCCTCCGACTCGCCGCCGACCGCGGCGGCATCCACCTGATGGAGGCCCCGCGCCCCGAGTTGGACCGGATGACGAACGGGCTCAACCACCAGGGCCTGGTCCTCCAGATCCCGCCCTACGAGTACGCGCACCCCGAGGACCTGTCCGCCGCCGCCTACGACGAGGGCGAGGACCCGCTGATCGTCGCGCTCGACGGCGTCACCGACCCGCGCAACCTGGGCGCGGTGGTCCGCTCGGTCGCCGCCTTCGGCGGCCACGGCGTGGTCGTCCCCGAGCGCCGCGCGGCCGGCATGACCGCGGGCGCCTGGAAGACGTCGGCGGGCACCGCCGCCCGCACCCCGGTCGCGCGGGCGACCAACCTCACCCGCACGCTGGAGGCGTACCAGAAGGAGGGGCTGTTCGTGGTCGGCCTGGCGGCCGACGGCGAGGTCGAACTCCAGGACGTGGCCGCCCTGGACGGTCCGCTGGTGATCGTGGTCGGCAGCGAGGGCAAGGGCCTGTCCCGCCTGGTCGGCGAGACCTGCGACCTGCGGGTGCGCATCCCGATGCCGGGCGGCGCGGAGTCCCTCAACGCGGGTGTCGCCGCGAGCGTGGCCCTCTACGAGGCCGCCCGCCGGCGCCGTCCGTAGCTCCCCGCCTCCACAGCGGGCCGCCGGGACCTCC
>NZ_BAAASZ010000006.1:138588-140430 GCF_039533145.1 Streptomyces macrosporus | reverse complement strand
CTGTCGATCTTGACGGGCCCCCGACAGATCGGGACGGACAAGGCAGTGTCCTATGCGTCCGTCACTCGGTTAGAGGAGTGTGGACACCAGAACACCCGGCACACAGTCCCCCGGCTCGGGCCGCCGCCCCGAGGAGGCCCCGGGAGGAAGATCGCGCGGTTTCTTCGACGAGGAGCCGGTGCTGAGCACGGTCAAGGTGCCCAGCGACCCGGCCGAGGTCGTCGTCAACCACGCGAGTTTCAGGGTGCAGCTCGCCTCCCCACCGCCCCGACCGTCCCGCGCCCGCGTGCCGGCCGGAGCCGACGGCCTGTCCGCCGTCCGCGGCGCCGTCCCGGTCAGGCGTGCGGCCAGGCGCCGCACGCCCGTGGTGTGGAGCGGCCGGACCGAGCCCGGGGACGTCCGGGCCACCCGGCTGCTCCAGGCGGTCCGCCGCGCGAACATCGAGGGCGACACGCTCAACGCCACCACCCAGGTGCTGCCGCGCGTGGTGCCGGGCGCCGCCCCGGCCCTGGACGACGACCCGCGGACCACGGCCCTCACCACCGCCGTCGACACCCCTCGCGACGCCGGTCCGCCCACGATCATCGCCCCCCGCGCGCCCCGGCCGCCCGAGCGCCCCCTGTTCGACCGTCCGCTGCTGGAGGGCGTCCGGCCCGCCGAGGGCGCGTACGACCTCCCGGAGGACGAGCCGTACGACTCCTACGAGGCGGACGACCCCTACGAGACGGACGGCTCCTACGAGGCGGACGCCGAGGAGGAGGGGCACCGGCGCGAACTCCCGCGGCACGGCTACTACCCCGGCCGCCGGATGAACCTCGGCGTCGTCCTGCTGCCGCTGCGGATCTTCCTCGGCCTCATCTCCGTCTACGCCGGAATGGGCAAGCTCTGCGACCCGGTCTACTTCGACGGCGGCGAACGCGGCTCGCTGGTGAACTGGTTGAGGTCCCTGGAGCCCTGGGCCGTGGCCGAGCCGCTGCACGGCTTCGCCCTCGCCCACCCCGTCGGCGCCGGGCTCTCCGTCGCCTTCCTCCAGATCGTCGTCGGCGTGCTGACCGTCCTGGGCCTGTGGCAGCGGGTCGCGGCGGGCGTCGGGGCGCTGCTGTCGGCGGCCCTGATCGTGACGGTGAGCTGGCACACGGCCCCGGTGTACGACGCCCCGGACATCATCTACCTGGCCGCCTGGAGTCCCCTGGTCATCGCGGGCGCGCCGTACTACTCGCTGGACGCGCGCCTGGCGGGCGAGGCGTGGCGGACGCTCGGCCCGCGCGTGGAGGTGTGGGAGCTGCGGCGGCGCGTGCTGCGCCGCGGCACGGTCGTCGCGACGATCGTGCTCGGCCTGACGCTGCTGATCGGCTCGGTGATGGGCAGCGCGGTGCGGTCCGCGCGGGTCGCCACCGTGCCCGAGCCGGGCGGACCGCTGACCAACAACCAGCCGGGTTCGCCGCTGCCCCGGAAGTCCGGCGAGCGGCCGAGCCCGTCCGTTCCCGGCACGGGCTCCGGACGGCCGAGCGCGGGCGCCTCGGCGGTGCCGAGCCCGTCCGCCCCGTCCGCGGGGTCCCCCACCCCCAGCGCGGGCAGCACCGGCAGCGGCGAACCGGGTGCGCCGAGCCAGCGGCAGACCGTGCAGGCCCCGCAGCGGCCCGCCCCTCCGGCCCCCGCGCCCGGCACCCCGACGGACACCGGCGGCTCCGGCGGCAGCACCGACGCCGGCCCGGCCGGCGGCACCGGCGGCGGGGAGGACGGCGGCGACGGTGAGGGCGACGGCGACGGAGACGGCGCGCTGGGCGGCCTGCTGGGCTGACACCGAACACCGGGTTCCACCACGCGTCCGGGCGGTGGGGC
>NZ_BAAASZ010000006.1:113227-138583 GCF_039533145.1 Streptomyces macrosporus | reverse complement strand
CCACCGCCCGCGCGGGCGGTGGGACCACGGCCGGACCGGTACTCGGGACGCCTTTCCGGAAGCGATGAGCGGGGACGCCTAGCGGGAGCGGCCGTGGGTCGCGAGCTCCTTGGCGGCCTCGGTGAGGTCCTTGGCGGTGTCGATGGCCCGCCAGTACGCGCCCTGCGGGATCTGGTAGCCCGCCAGGGCGCGTTCGCGCGCCAGGCGCGGGAAGGTGGTCCGCTCGTGGTCGCCGCGGTCGGGGAGCATCGCGGTGAAGGGCGCGGAGAAGACGTAGACGCCCGCGTTGATCAGGTACGGCGAGGGCGGGGCCTCGATGAAGTCCAGGACGTGCCCGAACTCGTCGGTCTCCACGGCCCCCCAGGGAATGCGCGGACGGGCCAGCGCCACGGTGGCGGTGGCGCCGCGCTCGGCGTGGAACTCGGCCATCTCGCGCAGCGGGAAACGCGTCCAGATGTCGCCGTTGGTGGCGTACCACGGCTCGTCGGGGCGGGGGAGCGAGGCGGCGGCGTACTTCAGACCGCCGCCGCGGCCCAGGGGCTCCTTCTCGACGACGGTCGTCACCTTCAGCGGCAGCTCGTTGCTCTCCAGCCACTCCTGGAGCACCTCGGCGAGGTGGCCGCAGGAGATCACGGCGTCGGTGACGCCCTCGGAGGCCAGCCAGGCGAGCTGGTGGCCGATGATCGGAGTCCCGGTGCCGGGGATCTCGACCATCGGCTTGGGACGGTCGTCGGTGTACGGGCGCAGCCGTGAACCCTGGCCACCGGCCAGGACCACGGCCTGGGTCGGGTGGATGTGCGCGAACTGGGCGTCGAGAGTCATGCGGAGACGATATGCGCAGCCGCTTCCGCGCCCACCCGGTACCCGGTATTCCCCGGGGCGCCCGGCTCTGCCGGGGGGCGCCCGGGGCGCACGTCGGTCAGCGGAACTCGGCGATCCCCGCGGCGAAGGAGGTGTCGCACACCGGCCGGGAGTACGCGTGGGCGCGGTGGGCGCTGCCGTACTTCCGCACCGCGGCCCGGCCCAGGGCCCGCGCGATGGAGGTGCAGTGCTTCGCCAGGGACGGCCTGCGGTTCATCTCCTCCTGCAGGCCCGTCAGGGCGACGCCCGGGTCCTTCTCCTGGAGCTCCGCGACGAGCCGGTCGCGCACCACCTCGTGCCGGGCACGGGGCTCGCCCCGGGGCGCCGTCCGCTCCGAGGAGGAGGTGAGGACCTGGGTCCCGTGGGGCGAGGCCGCCCAGGGGACACGGGTGACGGCGAGGGTCCCGGACAGGACCAGGACGACCGGGAGGACGAGGGCGAGAGTCCTGCCGATGTGGCGCGCTACCGGATTCACTGCTGGAGCCTTCCTCGCGAGGACGGTTTCGGGGAGCCCGTTGAGGGGCGGTTCGATGGTAGCGAGGAGTAGTGATTTGGCGACATTTGGTCACCCCCCTGAGTGATGGAGACCCGCACATCGCTCGCGGCGTGTTGACGAACTCCCCTTCCGGACAAGCGAAGAGGGGCCCGTACCCCCGCGTGCCGCGGGTGGTACGGGCCCCTGTCGACCGTCGTCCGGCCGTGGTGGGAGAACCGGCCGGCCGGACGAGGCTCAGTCGCTCAGACGCACACCGGTGGAGGTGGAGAAGACGTGGGTCTCGCCGGCGCGCGGCACCACGTGGATCTGGGAGCCCTTCTCCGGGATCTCGCGGGCGCCGACGCGGACGATGAGGTCCTTCGCCTCGCCGCCGACCTCGGCGGTGCCGTACACGTAGCCGTCGGCGCCCAGCTCCTCGACGACGTTCACGGTGACGGCCAGACCGGCGGGCTGGTCCTTGGACATCCCCGAGCCCTCGCCGCTGACGACGTCCAGGTGCTCGGGACGGATGCCGACGGTGACGGTCTTGTCGCCCTTGCTCGCGGCCTCGGCGATCGCCTCGCGCTCGACCGGGACCACGCTGTTGCCGAACTTCACGCCGCCGTCGATGATCGGCACCTCGACCAGGTTCATCGCCGGGGAGCCGATGAAGCCCGCGACGAAGAGGTTGGCCGGCTTGTCGTACATGCGGCGCGGCGCGTCGATCTGCTGGAGCACGCCGTCCTTGAGCACGGCCACCCGGTCGCCCATGGTCATGGCCTCGGTCTGGTCGTGGGTGACGTACACGGTGGTGATGCCCAGACGGCGCTGGAGGCTGGCGATCTGCGTACGGGTCTGGACGCGGAGCTTGGCGTCGAGGTTCGACAGCGGCTCGTCCATGAGGAACACCTGCGGCTCGCGGACGATCGCGCGGCCCATCGCCACACGCTGCCGCTGACCACCGGAGAGCGCCTTGGGCTTGCGGTCCAGGTACGGCACCAGGTCCAGGATCTTGGCGGCGTCCTCGACCTTCGCGCGGATCTGGTCCTTCGGCACGCCCGCGATCTTGAGCGCGAAGCCCATGTTCTGGGCGACGGTCATGTGCGGGTACAGCGCGTAGTTCTGGAACACCATCGCGATGTCCCGGTCCTTGGGCGGCAGGTGGGTGACGTCACGGTCACCGATGCGGATGGCGCCGCCGTTGACGTCCTCCAGGCCCGCGAGCATTCGCAGGGAGGTGGACTTGCCGCAACCGGAGGGGCCGACGAGGACGAGGAACTCGCCGTCCTCGATCTGGATGTCGAGCTGGTCGACGGCGGGCTTGTCGGCACCCGGGTAGATCCGGGTGGCCTTGTCGTAGGTGACCGTGGCCATGTCGATTGTCTCCTTCACCGGCAGGAACGTGCCGGACGATCCGAGTAAAGGTGTCGTTCCACGGGTGTGATCCCGTGCGAACGTGCGCTGACCGTAACCCGGAGGGGCACTCGTTGTCAGCAGTTCGCACCCGACGAAAAGTCCGGCCGCTCTCGCCCGGGATGTAGGTAGACTGCGTACGCGCGACAGCGCACGCCGCCTTAGCTCAGCTGGTAGAGCGCCGCTCTTGTAAAGCGAAGGTCGTCGGTTCGAGCCCGACAGGCGGCTCCAGCCCTGAACAGGGACGAAGCCCCGGACCATGATCGGTCCGGGGCTTCTGACATCCGTCTGACATCCACAGGTGACATCAACGAGGGCGGTCACCCACGGTCGATGCGCCGTCTGAGCAGCCGGTCCATGTGGCTGATCGCCTCCCGCTGGGTGTCCTGCGCCACGTGCGTGTAGACGTCCATGGTGATGCTGATCTGGCTGTGCCCGAGGATCTCCATCACCACACGGGGAGCCACCCCGGCCGCGGCAAGCAGCGTGGCGCAGCCGTGCCGGGCGTCGTGCAGCCGGATACGCCGCAGGCCGGCCGAGTCCGTGATCCGGAAGAAGGACCGGTTGATGTTCTGCGGATCGATCGGACGGCCGTTGCGGGTGCGGAACACCCACGAGGACGGCGACAGCTCCTCGCCCTTCCGCCGGGCCGCCTCACGCTGCCGCATCCGGTGCCAGCGCAGCGCCGCCAGGCAGATCAGGGGGAGGGGAACGGGCCGGGCCCGGCCGGTCTTGGTGGTGTCCTCGTACAGCTCACCGCCGACCCGCTGAACCTGCTTGCTGACCCGCAGGACGCGGTTCTCCAGGTCCACGTCCGACCAGCGCAGGCCGAGAATCTCCCCGCGCCGCAGACCCATGGCCACGGCCAGGACGAAGGCGGCATACAGCGGATCGCGGCGCGCGGCCTCCAGGAAGGTCAGCGTCTCGTCCAGCGTCCACGGCGACGACTCGCGGCTGACCACCTTCGGCGGCTCGACGAGGCTCGCCACGTTGCGCGTCACCAGCTCCTCACGGCAGGCCGAGGTGAGCGCCGTCCGCAGCACACGGTGAGCCTCCTTGGCGGTGGCCGGAGACGCCTTGCGGGACACCTCGGCGACGAAGGTCCGCACGTGGCGCGGGCTCAGTGTCTCCAGCCGCTTGGAGCCGAGCAGCGGTACGAGGTAGAGCCGGACGTGCATCGCGTACTTGCTGTACGTCGTCCGCTTCCGGTTCGGCTTGATGACGTTCTCCAGCCAGTACGGCAGCCACTCGGCGAGCTTCGCTGACCGGGTGGGCACCGGGATGCCCTGCGCGGCCTTGTCCAGCAGCTCACGGCGCTTCGTGTCGCACTCCGCCCACGTCTTGCCGTACGCGAACTTCCGGGCTCGGGTGCCGTCCGGCTGGAGGACGTAGACCGCCGCCTGATAGCGACCGTCCTTCCGCTTGGTGATCGTCCCCGCGCCGTTGGGATTGCGCTTGTGCTGTCCGGGCATCAGGCCGCCTCCGCCATCTGGTGAGAGATGAACTCCCGCAGCGCCGAGGCGGGAATGCGCCGGGACCGGCCGATGGTGACCGAGGGCAGGCGGCGTGAGCGGATCAGGTCGTAGACCGTGGAGCGACCGAGCCGGAGCCGAGCCATCACCTCCGGCACGGTGAGCAGTTCCTCATCAGGCATGGGCGGTTTCTCCTTCCGTGCTGGTGTCGGGGGTGAGGGAGTTGGCGAGCCATTGCTCACCAGGGGTCAGGCCGGTACCGGCGAAGGCCCAGTGGCCGAGGACGAGCGTGGTTTCCTCCGGCTCGGCAGCGGGATCGTGGGGTGTCTCGCCGCGCGCGATGGTCGCTTGGAGCCGTCGCCATTCGGCGCGGGCCTGGCGGAGGGCGCCGAGGGTGGTGGAGTAGCGACGCGTCTTGGTCGAGAAGTGGCCGCGGAAGCCGAGCATGTGCGCCCAGGCCCGCAGCCGCAGGTGTGCCAGGTCCTTCCGAGCGCCGAGGGCCCAGGCGGTGCGGATCATGCGCCGGGCGTGGTCGGAGAGGTCGAGCCCGGCCAGCTCGGCGAGGAACCTCAGCGGCCGGTCCAGGGTGCCGGTGGCCGTCTCGGCGCCCTTGGTGGCGTACTTGGCGATGTACGCGGCGACGGCCCGGTCGGTCAGCTCGGTGCCGCCGCCGAGGTCGGCCGAGCGGATGACCCGCACGTCGAGCTGGCGACCGAAGGCGAAGGTGTGCGCCCGTCCGTCGAGGACCGGACCGGTGATCCGGGCGGCGGCCACGGCGGCCCGGATGGCGTCGGTCAGCAGCTCGGCACTGGCCCAGGACGGCGGCGGGGTGTCGCCGCCGGTCGGGCCGTCGAGGCGGATCACGGCGTGGAAGTGGACCGCGCCGCGCTTCTGGTACTCGGCGACCTTGGCGAAGGACACCCGCGCGTACTGCCTAAACGCCCGCTGGGTGAGGCCGGCCCGCTTGGCGATCTCCCGGCGCAGGTAGATCGAGAAGCGCCGCCAGAGGGCCCCGGCGTGCGCGTTCCACAGCACGGCCGCCTCGTAGTCGTACCCGTCGGGGTCCAGCGGCGTGCCGAGGGCCGGATCGTCGGGAGTGTGGCGGACACCGCAGCGGCAGCGGCCGGCGTCGGGCCGGTTGTGGACCGGGCCGAAGCTGGGGGCGGTGAAGGTGGCGAACACGCGCGGGTGCGCGGCGACCTGCTCGGGGGTGCCCTTGCCGCCGCGCAGGCCGGCGGTGATCAGTTGGTAGGTGTCGCGGCGGTAGGTCTCGGCGCAGGTGGCGCACCGGGTGGTGCGGCGGTTGTTGCAGCGCACCAGCAGGTGACCGGCGGGCAGGTCGGTGGAGTCCAGCCGGTGCAGCTCGGGGCCGATCTCGCCGGTGGTGGTGTCGACGGCGTGTTCGGCGCGGTAGCCAGCGAGCCGGATCGGACGCGCGCAGCCGCCGAGGCCGGTCAGCTGGCGGACCAGGCCGGGCAGGCTACCCCAAGAGGCCAGTCTGCCGAGTTCTTTCAGCGGCGGCGGGGTGGTGCGGGGGATGATGAGGACTCTCCTTCTCTGGCTTGCGGGTCGGATGAGGGAGCGAGGCCGGTCGGGGCGGCGGGATGCTTGGCGGTATCGAGGCCGCCCCGACCGGCCGGTTAGTCGTTGGTGCCGTTGACGATCTCGACTCCGGTGCGGGTGCCGGTGTCGATGGCCGGGGCAAGGAAGGTGTCGGCGAGGTAGAAGCCGAAGAGGGCGATCACCACGACGACCCACAGGCGGATGCCGAGGAACTTCACGGCGGCCCAGGCGATGACGCCCAGGACGAGGACCAGGGGCAGGGAGACGGTCACGGAAACCTCCAGTCAGCGGACGGGGCAGCGGTGGGTACGGGCGGCCAGCTCGGCGGCGGCCCGGCTGTCGTAGTCGGCGGAGAAGCCGCAGCGCGGAGCCGTGCAGGCGGCGGTGTGCTTCTCACGGCCCCGGCCGTCGTAGGCGGTGCCGACCTGCACGGGGCCGATGCGGACGACGCGGCGGAAGCGGCGGCGCGCGGACATGAGCGGTCCTCCTGTCAGGCGAGGTGAGCGGCGATGGCATCGGCCAGGGCGGGCGGGACGCCGAGGCGAGCGCGCAGGGTGTCGGTGTCGATCGGGGCGCCGGTCCGGGCGCGGTGTGCGTCGGCGACCTTCCGGGCGTGCTCGACCAGCGCGGCCGGGACGGCGGGAGCCGCCGGAAGCGCCGGGGCCGGCGCAGCAGGCCGGGCCGGTTCGGGCTCTGGTTCCGGCTCGGGGTCGGCAGCTGCGGGCAGCTCGGAGGCGTCCTCGTCCGGCTCATCCGGCGCCGCAGCGCGGGGTGAGTGGGCGAGGAGCGTGCCGCCGAGGAAGGCGACCGCGGGCCAGCCGGCGACGAGGATGCGCAGCCAGTCGGGCACGTCGCCCAGGTCGAGGAGCCCGGCGGTGGCGACGTTCGCGCCGAGCGAGGCGGTCAGGGCGGTGATGAACCAGCACCACCCGGCCGCCGTGGCGTTGCCCGAGCGCAGGCGCCGCCAGGCCGCGACGAGCAGCAGGTCCACGCTGATGGGGTAGGCCCAAGCTTTCCAGCCGTGCTGTCCGGCCGCTTCGGCCAGGTCGTGCAGATGCGCAAACGACAGGGCACCGGCGATGACGGCCTGAATCAGCACGGCGTCCAGCCGGATCAGGTAGCGGCGCATCGGTGGCACCTCCTTCCAGGTCTGGTCAGTTGAGGGGTTCGGTCGCGGCGCGAGGGCCGAGGTAGAGCAGCAACTCCCGCCGTCCGTCCTCGTCGGCCACGCGGTAGGCGGCGCGGGCAGCGGTCACGGCGGCGGCCAGATCCCCGTCGGCGACGGCCTGAGCGACGAGCCGCACGGCCCGCTCGATGTCGGGGCGCATCCGGGCACCTCCTTCCGGTTTCTGGCATGGGTGGGGTAGGGACTGGCGCGATGCGGTCGCGCCGGCCGTCGGTACGGGGTGAGTCAGTCGGTCACCGGTCGCGGCGCGACCAGCGGAGTCGGCCGCTCGACCGGGACCGCCGGAACGCGCGGCCGGAACGGGTCGAGGGCGGGTACGTCCGGGAGGAGGTGCGCCGTCTCCTGGCAGACGGCGGCAGCGTCACTCAGGGACAGGTAGGGGGTGCGGATGCGGGACCAGCCGCCGGAGGTGTCACCGGCCACGGCCAGGCCCGGCCGCTCCGGGGCGATGGAGCAGGCCGCCTCGACCGCTTCGGGGGCGATGTCGCCGAGCGCCATCTTCGCGGAGGCCTCGTCGTTCACCCGATGGCAAATCCGGCCGGTGAGCTGGGCCCGCAGCATGGTGGCGCCCTTGCCCAGCTCGGCGCCGAAGCGCTGCCCGCAGACCTCCAGGTAGATCCCGGCGGCCCGGCCGAGCTGGGCGAGGCGGATGAGCTGGGTGACCATCGCGTCGCGCCGTTCCTCGTCCTTCTTCGTGGCGACCAGGAAGAGTTCGGCCACCTCGTCGACGAACAGCACGATCGGCACCGGCCGCTCGTCGTCGGGCAGGCCCCAGACGTCCGAGGTGATGTCCTCGTTTGGGGTGCCGGGGGCGATGCCCTGTCGGGCCTTGATCAAGTCGTAGCGGTCCTCCATCTCCTTGACCAGCGCGGGCAGCAGCTCGGCCGCCTCGTCCGGATCGGTGGCCAGGGCGGACAGGCGCGGGGCGAAGGGGGCCAGTTCCACCCCGCGCTTGCAGTCGATCCCGGCCAGTGCGACCGGTTGCCGGGCCAGGCCGGCGAGGAGGTTGCGCAGGTACATGGACTTGCCCGACAGCGTGGCGCCGAGCACGAGTTCATGTGGAACGGCCTGGTAGTCGCGGACGAACGCGGTCGCGTCCTCCCGCAGCGCCACCGGCACGGCGAGGAAGTCGCTCTCGACACCGCGCGGCATCCGCACCCGGTCCAGCACGTCGAAGCCGACCAGGCGCAGCTCGACCACGCCCGGCTTGACCTCCGCCACGTACACCGCGTGCACGCCCCAGGCGTGGCGGAGCCGTTCGGCCGAGGCCGCCAGGTCGGCCGGTTCCTGCCCCGGTGCCAGCCGAAGCCGGACCCGCAGGCCGGTCGAGGTCGGACGGATCAGGCCCCGACGGGGCGGCACCGGCCGGACCTCTCGCCGGGTCGTCGCCCAGGTGGCCAAGGCCCGGAGCCGGGAGGGCGGGACAGTCAGCCCGCAGGAGTCCATGACCGAGCCGTACGAGGTCAGCAGCCGCGCCACCGACACCGGCAGGCCCACCGTGGGCCAGTAGGCCGCCGGGTGCCGGGACTTGGCCCAGGCGGCGGCCCCACCACCGAGCACGGCAACGGGACCGCCCACCTCCAGCCACGTCATCAGGTCCGCCATCGGTCAGGCCCCCACCGCGGCCGGGACGGTGCCGGGCATCACGGCGGCGGCCCGGTAGGCGATGCCGTGGCGCTGCTGGCCGTTGAACACGTTCTCCCACGGCTTGGCCACCAGGCCCGGCAGGGACACCGGAGCGCCCAGGGTCAGCCCCTCGGCGACGCCGCTTTCCGGCACGGTCACCCGGATCAGCGCGGACTCGCCCTCGTCGATGTAGACGACGCCGACCGTCATCAGCGTCTCGCCGGTCACGGCGTCCTTGGCGACTTCGCCGGTCTGCCGGTCGCGGACCTTCTTCTCAGGGGCTTCGGTCAGCAGGATCGTGGCGGTTGAGGTCTCCACACGGATGGTGCGCAACGTTTCTTCTCTCCTTGAGGTACACGGAAGCCATCGGCGTCTAGTCGTCTAGACAAGATGCGTCAAAGTGATCCCGCGTCAGCCGGGAACGCGGACCACTGTGCCACACAGCTTGCTCACTCGTCTATACGAGTATGCCTATGGGTGTGTACGAGTCGAGAGAAGCCGACCACCAGGCCGCACCGCACCTCGCCACCCCAGGCCGTCAGGTGGCCGGCAGCCGGTATGACAGGACGTAAGCGTCGGCGGCCATCACCGTGTCGCAGACCTCCACCGCGCGCCCCTCGGTGTCGTACGCAGTGCGCACCAGGTGGATCACCGGCACACCCGAGGCCAGGCGCAGCGTCCGCACCTCCTGGGGCGTGGGCATCCGGGCCTTGATCTCCTCGTCGAAGTGGTCCAGCCGGTGCCCCAGCTCCTCCAGCCGGGCATAGATGCCGCCGGGCCCGGGGTTGGGCTGGGCGATCGGGGTGTTGCGAGCCAGGTCGAGCGGGAGGTAGGAGGTGGCGAACTCCACCGGCCGCCCGTCCAGCAGGTACCGGCGCCGGCGGACCAGCACCCGGCGCGGCGAGCCCAGACGCGCGGCGATGTCCTGACTCGGCCGCTCCTCCCCGACCTCCAGACTGTCCACCTCCGACTTGCTCCCCGCCGCCTCGGCCTCCACGATGAACGCCGACTTCCCCTGCTCGCGGTGACGCCGGGCGAAGCGGTCGGAGGCCAGACGCCGCACGGGCGGACGCGGCCGGACGAAGACGCCCCTGCCGTGCTCGGAGACCACCAGGCCCTCGGTCTGAAGGATCGCCAGCGAGTTCCGCACGGTCATCCGCGATACGCCGTAGTGCTCGACCAATTCGGCTTCGGACGGCAGCTTGTCGCCCTCCTTGAACCGGCCCCTGTCGATGGCCTCGCGGATCTGGTCGGCGATCTGCCGGAACACCGCACGGTCGCTGGTCGGGTCCAGCGCTCCGAGAGCGCCGGAGGGGGAGGCCGCCATCTTTACTCCTTTGGATATCTAGACGAGAGGCTGAGTGTCGTTGCTACGGTGGAGAGCCTAGCCAGCGAGGAGAGTCGAGAACGTGAGTACCGCTGAACGCCCCCATTCCGTGAGCGTCGCCGGAGTCATCGTCGACGACCGCGGCCGGGCCCTGCTGATCAAGCGCAGGGACAACGGGCACTGGGAGCCGCCCGGCGGAGTCCTCGAAGCCGGGGAGACCATCCCCGAGGCCCTCCAGCGCGAGGTCCTCGAAGAGACCGGCCTCAAGATCGCCCTTCCGGCGACCCTGACCGGCGTCTACAAGAACATGACCGGCCTGATCGTCTCGCTCGTCTTCCGCTGCGAGGCGATCGTCGGCACCCCCACCACCGGTGACGAGACCCGCGCCCTGCGCTGGGCCACCCGCGAGGAAGTCACCGAGCTGGCCGACGAGGCGTACGCGGTGCGCGTGCTGGACGCCCTGGACGCGGCGTCCCCGCCGGCCGTCCGAGCGCACGACGGCGGAAACTCGTCTAGCCCGAACCCACTGCCCATGGCGGCCTACCAGCACGAGGAGACTTGTATGGATGAGTATACGAGTACGGTGCGGGTCTGGGAACTCTCCTGTCCGAGACTCCCGGCCGAGGTCGGCCGCGCCCGCCGCTGGACCCGCGACATCCTCGACGACAACCCGTGCGCCGACGACGCGGCATTGATCGTGACCGAGCTGGGCGCCAACGCGGTCACCCACACCACCGGGCCCGCCTTCCGCGTCACCATCACCCGAACCGTCGAGGCCGTGACGATCTCCGTCACCGACACCGGCAACAGCACCACCCACCCGCGGATCACTCACCCCGACACCGAGGCCACCCACGGCCGAGGACTGGCCATCGTCGCTCTCCTCGCCATCGGCATGGAGGTCCACCACGACGGCCACGGCCACACGGTGACCGCTCACCTCCCCGCCTCCGCACCGCAGTCGGCCGTACGGGAAGCCCAGCCATGCTGACCCGCTTCTACTGGTGCGAGGTGATCGCCCACACCCCCGACGACGGCCGCACCTTCTGGCTCGGCTCCCACCCCACCAGCTCACCGCGGCTTGCCCTGCGCTGGTTACGGCACCGCGCCCGCCACCTCAGCGACCAGCTCGACCCACCGGCCGCGCGGCCCGTCCTGCACTGGCTCGACGACGACCAGGAGCACGAGCACGCGATGGCCGTCCTCGCCCACGGCGCGATGTACAGCTACACGGTCTTCGACGACGCCGTGCGCTACCTGCTCACCGCCCGACCAACCCCGAGGCAGCACCCATGACCTCCGACCGCGCCGCCGACAACGACCAGCTGTACCGCTACGAGATCACCGCCGCCCTGAACGCCGTCGTCCGTGCCTGCCAACACGTCGTCTCCGACCACAGCCACCGCGGCTTCTGGGTTCCCAGAACCAGCACCGACCAGGCCACGCACCACGAGCTGATCGAAGCCGCCCGCCGAGACGTACTCCACCGCCTCCAGGTCGTCATCCGGGCAGCCGAAACAGTTGCCCAGGACATCGAGCAGGACCGCCAGCGCCGGCCCAACCGGCCGACTGAGTAACAACCTTCTCTACGAGTTCAAGGCGGCTCGCTGCCGCTCGCCGCGCGCGGCCCGGCTCCCCGCCGGGCCTGCGCTCCTGTCTTCGCCCCGCTCCGCCCCGGCGTCCGCCAGCCGCGCACCAGCAGCACGCCAGATGGTTGCCGACCAGGCGCCGTCGTGGCTGGGGGTCGGCTCCGACGGCTTTACGCACCTGCCCGGTCCGGGACCCGCGTCGAGCAAGCCCAGGGGGCCACTCGGACACATTGCGGGCAGGTCCACAGCCTGCCCGAGTTGCCGACCAGCGTACGGCCCCCTGGCCATGCCCGACCCCAGCCCGGGCAGGACACCGCCCAAACCCGCTCCGCCGACTCTTTACTAGCGCTCCGGCCTTTGAACAAAGGCACCACAACGCTCTACAGACCGTTGTTAGCGTTGGGCGGGCGAAGCCGCCTTCCTAGTTTATTGATTTCAGCAGCTCTACGCGCAAGCTTCTGATACCGATTGTCGTAGATTAACTCCAAAGCTTGCGTGAAGAGCTCAATCCCATCAAGCACCATGTTCAACGGCAACGGAGTCCGCTCATGACTCCCTAGGTTCCCTATCCACTTCATGGCCATAAGATGAGACGCCGCATCGGGGTTCTTTTCCTGAAACGCCTCAATTCTTTTATGCGTCTCAAGGGGGCTTCTGTTGGGCTTCAGCTTCCTTATGCGCCTATCATCAAGTGTGGCTTCGATTGCGGACCTGATTCTATTAGCCGCTGCGCTCGGGTCGGAAAGAATGACGGATGAAGCCGAAATGATGAGATCTTGCACCGAACTCGGAACTTTATCCGGTAGGTCCATCATGGGTAGAGGAGGGACCGCAAAACGGACCTCGTAACTTTTAGGAACGGAAGCCTCATCAAAATTAGCTACCTCGTCAAACTCCTCATCAATACTGAGGTCAGGATCCCATTCCGCTTTCCAAGCCCCTACAATGGCATGCGTTTTCTTGCATTGAGGCCGCGAGCATCCGTAGGTTCCATGGAAAAAACCAAACATCCTGCTTGGATCCCAGTCGGGGTCGTTGCGTGCCAACACGCTCTCGGGGTCCTCAAAAATTTCGACAGTCGGCTCCATGGAGGAGAGACGGCAATGTGGACACGGGAAGTCAGGCCACTCAAGGAAAGGGCCCGAGAGCGCCTCGAACATTTCGCGATGGAAGTGTGCACGCATGGCACCCACCTCAGATCAATTTCATCTGCTCATGGCCGTCATCATAACGGCGCTGCGCCTGATAGTACGGAAGTAGGGCCGTCGGAAGGTTTGGCCGCTTACCTTCAAGTAGTTCTTTCACTGTAATGATCTGGGCCTTAGGGAACTTCTGCCCGTTGGTATATGTGTATACGCCAGCGTGGTTAGCCGCCTCCACCATGGCCTTAGTGGGATTTTTCATCGAAATCAGCACGCCCATCGCAGCTTTTTGGGACTCCACCGCCCCCACCAGTTCGCGTACGTGCATCGGACCTACGGAAATACCGCCCTTGACAGATACCAGAACGCGATGTGACCCACCCTTGGAATCAATCGGGATGCGGATCACGCCATCGACACCCCGGTCCCCGACCTGCCGTTCGTTAGGCTGGCCGTCGACGAGCATTACGCACCAACGCTCGAACTCAAACGGCGAAGCCCGGAATAGTTTCTCCGCGCCAGGAAGGTCCTTCGGTATACCTAGAATTTCGTATGAATCTTGGACTGACTCTGAGTAGGTGTGCCTCAATCGCGCATCAATCAAGTCGATAGCCAGTGTCGTAACGTCTATTCCCACCCATCGACGCTCCAATTTCTGCGCAGCATCTACTGTCGTGCCACATCCGCAGAACGGATCGAGCACAAGGTCACCAGGATTACTGCTGGATTTAATAATTCTTTCCAGCAACGCCGTCGGCTTTTGAGTGGGGTATCCTAGACGCTCCTTATCGGCAGAGGTTAGGCGGATGTCTGTCCAAATATCCTGAAGTGGAACACCGGGTTGCTCGTCCAGGTAACGCTTATAGACCGGCATTCCAGTGCTTCTGAATTCGATGCGACCCGCGGCGTACATCTCATCAAGCTTCTGGCGTGAGTACGCCCAGTGTCGCCCCTTGTAGGGCCTAACTCCGTGCCACTCAAAGTCAACATCCCCTCCCCCTTTAGCTGCAGTTAGATCCCCCCTGCGATATCGCCTTCCGGTACCCTCTTCGACATGCGTGTAATTTTTCAGGATCGTCGCTTGGTCAAAGGGAGTGTACTGCTGGTTCCAGGTGAACTTACTTGAAACCGTGTAAAAGAAGATGACGTCATGGCTCCTGCCGTACCTCAATGAATCATTCTTGGCCCCTGCTCGCTGCCAACTGATTTCATTGCGGAAGTTCTTCGGCCCAAAAATGGAGTCAAGGATAATCTTGAGGTAGTGACTTGCGGTTGGATCGCAATGGAGATAGAGAGATCCTGTGGGCTTCAATACCCTTCGAAGCTCGACCAAACGTGCCGTCATCATCACGAGGTAAGCGAGAACGTCGTTTTCTCCGAGTAGTTTTCTCAGGGCTTCGAGAGTATCTTTTGCTGAATTCGGGTAAGGCCCATTAATCAACTCCGAAAAAAGTGATTCTGTCTCGTGACTCCATGACCAAGTGTCACCAAACGCCTCGATCTGAGCTGGTGACTCAGCGCCGCTCTTTTCCTTGAAAAGTACATTGTAAGAGCGGTTGGAGTTGAACGGAGGGTCAAGGTAAACGAGGTCAACGGTCTCGTCTTGGATGTGTTCCCTCAGCACATCCAGGTTATCTCCGTAGTACAGCTTATTGCGCCACACCGCTTCTGAGTCCCTCCTAGCCATGTTGGAATCTTGCCAGACAGCAGCAGGCCAAGGGGTCGCTTCCTGCACTGTCCTGAGGGTCCGCCCACAACCGTTCGTCTTGAGAGCACCGGTCAGCATGGTCTCTTA
Organism: Streptomyces macrosporus; assembly: GCF_039533145.1. Lineage (NCBI taxonomy): Bacteria > Bacillati > Actinomycetota > Actinomycetes > Kitasatosporales > Streptomycetaceae > Streptomyces > Streptomyces macrosporus. Next base: position 124,134 of record NZ_BAAASZ010000006.1, on the reverse strand, counting down.
CCTCACTGAAGAAGCAGTACAACAGGAGGGACCAGTAACTACAACGCCTGTGGGTAACCCTCCCTGCGCCCCTGAAGGCTCGTCCTGAGCATGCCTGTTGGTCACTGCACAGTGGTCGGCAGCCGCGCAAGCACCTGCACGGTCCCAGGTGACAGCTAAGACGGCGAGACCGACCACAGCAGACCGTCAGCAGCTCAGGCAGTTGGCTAGCCGATGTGTCACAGGCGTGCCAGATCCAGCGGTAAGCCACGGTCAGTGGCAGGTACGGCGCCGGGGGCAGGGACAGGGCACGACGCTGGCACGACGCTGCAGATCAGGCGAGGTGCGGTCCTACCGCCCTCCTATAGCGGTGACGAGGCGTGGTGACATCACTAGATGACATCAACGTCCCCGGACGACAGCAGATCGAGGCGGCTGCACGAGGATCAGGATCTGTCAGGGGCGTGAGAGCTGGGCAGGTCGCACAGCTCGGTGATCGAACTTGTAAAGCGAAGGTCGTCGGTTCGAGCCCGACAGGCGGCTCCACGCACGAGCAGCGGGAACGCCCCGGACCAGGGAAGGTCCGGGGCGTTCGACGTCCGCGGGTGGCATCGGCGGGAGGCGGTGGGCGTGAGCGGAGGAGCGTGCGTCCGGCCGGCACGTCGGCTCCGCCGGCCTCGATCGCTCGGGGAGAGGCCGGGGCCCGGTGCTCAGCGCCGTGGCGGGTCGACGAACGGATCGGGGAGAGGCGTCGTTGCGTCGGGCCGGTGCTGCTCGACCCTCGCCCGACGGTCGGCTTCCCGCTCGTTGTGCACCCGGACACTGAGCGCTCCGCTGCCCAGGACCGTGAGGACGAGTGACGCCACGATCAGCAGGGTCGTGCGCGCGGCCGGGGTCATCGTGCTGCTCACAGCTTCTCCAGGAGCGTTCTCGCCACGGCCACGGCCACCCGACGAGCCCGCTCCGGGCTGCTCGGCTCGGCCGTGTAGCGGACCGTGAGGACGTCCCGGCCGAGCAGTACGGTCACGTCGGCCTCGGCTCGGTTCTCGGCCCTCGCACCGGACGTTTCGAACCGGGCCTCGGCGAACGCCTCCTCCCCGAGCCCCGGCACCTTTCGAGGAGCACTGCCGTCGCCGGCCGCGTACTCCCTCGACCGGTCGAACGAGTCCCGCGCCTCCTCCCAGCCGCTTCCGAAGCGGGTGGTCCCATGTCGCTCCAAGTCGACACTCAGCCGTCCGTAACGGCCCTTCTCCACCCAGCCGTCGCCGCTGGTCGCCTCGCACTCGGCCTCGTTGCGCACCTCGTGTCGTGGCGTGGCCCGGTGCGTCACGCGGGCCAGCGGAACGATCCTGCGCAGCTCCTCCGACGCGACCAGGGAGCACGGATCACGCGGAGCCGCGTCGGCGGTGCCGTCCGTCGTCAGAAACGCCCCCGCCATGAACCAACCGAACAGCCCGGCAGCGACAAAACCCACAGTCGCCGCCCCCTGCGCCACCCGTCGGACCAAACGGTCCGGACGCGACGATTCGTCCCGCTCGTTTCCCCCCATGACACCCCCTGTGGATTCTGGCAGAAGGGACCGGGGATGGGTAGGCGGTTCCGCTCCGGGAGGCCAGGTCGTCGAGGCACAGGGGGCAGCGGGTGCCCGGCCGACGGCCGACCGGGTTTCGGTGGTGTTCCGCCGCGGGTCGGCACGGGTGATGTCGGTGGGGGACGAGGCGCTCCGGCCGTCGGGGTTCCCCGCGCCGTCGCCCCCGCTCCCGGCCGGATTCGGGTGCCGGTCCGCTGTCGACGGCGGCCGGCACGGTGGGCGTCAACGGCCGGGAGGGGACGGGAGGGGAGGAGGTCGGGCGACCGAGGGGGCGGGGCCGCTCGCGGAGCGGATGGTCGACCGGCGGGTCGCCGAGGGGGTGTTCACGCGCGATACGTCCCAGGACGGGGTGTACGGCCCGGAAGCGGACGAGGGGTACCTGCCGGGTCCCGCCTGGAGCGAGGCCGTGCGCGGTCGCGCGGGGGCGGGGTGGCCCCGGGCCGGTGCCGGGGGTTCAGTCCAGCTTCCCCGCCGCCTTGAGGTCGTCGAGGACGAGCCGGCCGGCCGGGGAGAAGCGGTCGCGGTCGGCGTGGGTCAGCCAGAGGACCTCCTCGACCTCCGCGGAGGCGGCCGGTGTGCCCCGGTAGTCGCCGGTGTAGCAGCTCATGCGCACCACCGTGCCCTCCGCGCGGCCGTGGGCCCGGGCCTCGTACGTGCCCAGGAACTCCACGGTCTCCGGGACGAGGGTCACGTTCAGCTCCTCCCGGATCTCGCGCACCAGGGTCTGGACGTCGCTCTCGCCCTCCTCCCGCTTGCCGCCGGGGAGGTAGCAGGTGTCCTTCCCCCGGGAACGGGCGGCGAGGACCTTCCCGTTCTCGACCCGCACCCACGCCACCTTGTCGATCAGGATCGACATCGCCCTGCCCTCACTCGTAGGAAATCCGGACAGGAAGGACCCTACCGTCGCGGAATCACGGCTTCCGCGGCCGGTGGTGGAGGTCGTCCCGGTCCCTCGCCGGCCCGCGGACGGCACGCCTCCGACGCTGCCTCCGACACCGCCGCGGGCCGGCGGGCGGATTTCCGGCACACGGCCCGTCCGGCTGCCGCCGTCCGCGGTGCCCGAACGTGCGGACCGCTCCGGGAACCCGCCTCAGAGCGACCGCCCCGGGGGACGGCATCGTCAGGGGCGACCTCGTTCCGGCGATGGACTTCGACGACGCCGGGACCGATCTCCGGGCCCTCGTCACCGGCTGACGCCCCCGCGCCCCGCGTGACCGGAAAATCGCTCGGACGCGGTGGGCCGGGCACGTATCGTGGCCCGCCGACCGACAGGTGCGCGAGAGCGGGGGAGACCATGGAACACGGCGGATGGGCGGACGAGGGGTACGGGGCCGTCGCCGACGCGTTCCGCCGGAACTTCTCCGAGCGCGGTGAACTCGGCGCCGCCGTCACGGTGTTCGTGGACGGGCGCGAGGTCGCCGACCTGTGGGGCGGCATCGCCGACGAGCGGACCGGCCGGCCCTGGGAGAAGGACACCGCCGCCCCGATCTTCTCCGCCGTCAAGGGCGTCACCACCCTGTGCGCGCTGCTCCTCGACCAGGAGGGGAAGCTGGACCTCGACGCCCCGGTGGCCCGGTACTGGCCGGAGTTCGCCCGGCACGGCAAGGAGCGGATCACCACGCGCACGGTGCTCGCGCACCGCGCCGGGCTGCCCGCCCTCGACCGCACCCCGAGCCTTGCGGAGATCACCGCCTGGACCCCGGTGGTCCGCGCCCTGGAGGAGCAGGAGCCGCTGTGGGAGCCCGGCGAGGCGATCGAGTACCACGGGCACACCTTCGGTTTCCTCGTCGGCGAGGTGATCCGGCGGATCACCGGGCTCACCCCCGGCGCGTACCTCCGCAGGGCCGTCGCCGACGAGTTGGGCCTGCGCACCTGGATCGGCGTACCGGAGGAGGAGATCCCGCGGCTGGCCAGGGTCAAGGAGCCCGACGGCGGGATTCCGCTGCCGCCCGCCGACTCGCTGATCACCCGCATCCTCACGATGAACGGCGCGCTCGTCTTCCCCGGCACCGACGACCCGCACGGCTACGGCTCCCCGCGGGTGCTGGCCGCCGAGTTCCCCGGCGCGGGCGGGGCCTCCACGGCGCGCGGCCTGGCCACGCTGTACGCGGCGGCGGCCACCGGCATCGACGGCGTCGTCCCCCGTCTGCTGTCCCGGAACACCCTCGACGACATCGTCCGCGAACTGTCGTCCGGCCCGTCCTGGTCGGGCATCCCCGACCTGGGCACGCGCTGGGGCACCGGCTTCAAGCTGGACTGCCCCTCCTGCCCCATGCTCGGCCCGCGCAGCTTCGGCCACGACGGGGCGGGCGGCCCGATGGGCTTCGGCGACGACGAGTACGGCGTCGGCTTCGGCTACGTCGCCAACCACATGCTCGGCTCCGACGACGACCGCGTGGACCACCTGGTCGCGGCGGTGCGGAAGTGCCTGGGGGCCTGAAGCGCCCGCGGGCCTGAAGTGTCCGGGGTCCGACCGGGACGGGCCGCCTGCCGGAGCGCGGCACGGCCCACGGGCGGCGGGGGCACGGCGGGGCAGGACGGAGGGCCGCGTCACGGATGCCCGGTGGGCCGGGACGTGACGGGGCCTCGGACGGGAGCGAGTCCGGGCCGTCCCTCGCGCTCGCCCGCCGTCACAGGCCCGCGTGCCGCAGCAGGAGCGGAAGGTCCTCGTCCTTCACCCGGGTCACGCCCTGCGGATGGCGGTTGCTCAGCGCCCGGAGCGGGACGGGGTCGCGGTGGAGTCTGCGCGTCGCGTCCGGCAGGAGCGCGGCCGGGAACTTCCACGGCTGCCGGGGGTTCTCGGGCGCCGCGCGGGGTTCGCCCTCGATCGCGGCCACGGCGGCGATCTCCCGCACGGGGGAGGCGAAGTAGATCCACAGGCGGTCCCCGGCGGCCACGCGGCGCCGGCGCGACAGGCACCACTCCCTCCGGGGCGCCGTCTCGGCCAGTTCCAGATAGCGGTCCTTGGTGGAGGGTTCGCCGTCCGCCGTGTCCGCGGGGCGCACGATGAACAGCCAGTCGCCCATGGGGCCTCCTCGTCTCGTCCTGCCTCGCCGTGTTTCGCCGTGTTTCGCCGTGTCCCGCCGTGCCCGCGGCCCTTCGGGGATCGGGTGTCCACCGTGGGCGCGGGCACTCCGGAACGCTCCCGCCGGCCGCTCGGACGTGCTCCGAGGCCGGGAAATCGGCAAGAATGCACCCTTTCGGGGGGATCACGGTGGTTGTTACGGTGGCAGTCGATCCGCTGGACGCCGTACGCATGTGAGCGCGATCAGGGGAATCCGACGTTCGGGGGAGCGTGCTCGCCCGGGAAGTCCGGTGTCTCCCACACCCGGTCGTCTACCTCCAGGAGCACGCAGTGACACGTCGTTCCACCTTGGCCGCGATCGCCCTCACGTCCGCCCTGTTGCTGGCGGCCTGCGGAGGAGGGGGCACGGAGAACGCCGGGAGTCCGGCCCCGACGGCGGCGAAGCCCTCCGCCGCCACCCCGCCCGAGAAGACCGCCTCGTCCTCCCCGGGCGCGTCCGGAGGAGCCACCTCCGCCCCGTCCGCGCCCCGGGAGTCCGTCCGGCCGTCCACCCGTCCGCCCGAGCGCGGGGACGGGACGGCGGACACGGCGGCCGACACCCCGCGGGACGCCTCCCGGAAGTCGGGGCGGGCCCGAGGGGCGGACGAGACCGAGCTCGCCGTGCTGACGGGAGTGCGGGTGGGCGTCCACGACACCTACGACCGGGTCGTCTTCGACTTCGCGGGCGGCGCTCCCGCGTACGTCGCCGAGTACGTGGACGCGCTGCACCAGGACGGCTCCGGCGAGGAGATCCCCGTCGCGGGCGAGCACCGGATGATGCTCGTCTTCACCCGGGCCGAGCCCGAGGAGCCGGGGACGGACCTCGGCGGGGGCACCACCCCCACCGTCCGGGGGCTGAAACTCGTCAGCTACTTCGAGGGGGACACCCGCTTCGGCATCGGCGTCGACGCCCGCCGGGGCGACGGCCGGCCGGGCTTCCGGGTGACCACGGGACAGAACAAGATCGTCGTCGACATCGCGCACGAGGCGGCGGGCTGACGCCCCGGAACGCGCGTGAGGGGTCTTCCGGCCGTGGAGGCCGGAAGACCCCGGGGGCGGGGCTCAGGCCGGGGCGAAACGGGCGAGGAGGTCGCCGGCGGTGAGGAGGCGGACGTCCGGGCCGAGACCGGCGTCCAGGGCACCCGGGAAGAGGCGGTAGAGGTCGCCGCTCTCCCACCGGGCCGGGACGTCGCCGTGGACGAGCGCGGCGAAGCGGCCGGCCTCGCCGAGCACCCCGGCGAGCGCCTCGTCGATCTCCTCCGTCGTCCCCGTGCGCAGGCCGTCGTGGGCGTACCCCTCCAGGACGCGGGCGGTGAAGGCGTCGACGCCCTCCTCCGCGCCGCGCCGGTAGCGGGCCAGGGAGAGCCCGTCGGCCGAGCGGACCCACACCTCCGGCGAACCGGCCGCGGCCAGGCGGACGGCGAGGTCCCACAGGGTGGCGCGGGCGCCGGGCGCGAAGTGGACGGTCAGGTCGGAGGCGAGCCGGCCCAGACGGTCGCGGTGGCGGTACACGTTGTGCAGGCCGCCGGAGACCGACAGGTTGGTGTCCGTCCACAGGGCGGTGCGTCCCGCCAGGTCCAGGACCATGGGCAGGCACACCCGGGCGTGGCCCGCCAGGTCGAACCGCTGCCGGACCCGCCCCGGGTCGTACTGCCGCCCGTGACGGCCCGTCTTCTTCCCGGCGTCCTGGGCGGCGAGGGGCATGACGCCGGCGAACGCGTCGGCCAACTCGTCGAACGGCACGTCGTTGTAGCTGAACACCACCACCGCGGCGTACCGCACCCCGGCCGCCGCCAGCGCCTCCGCGTCCAGGTCGACGAACTCCGTCGCGCCGTTCGGCGGCGGGGCGGAGGTGTGGTCGCCCGAGTGGACCGCGGCACGGTCGGCGAAGACCAGATGGGTGTAGTCGCACAGGCCGACGAAGCGCCACTCCGCGTCGTACAGCGCCACCGACAGGTCCAGGTCGACCCGCTGCCCCCGCTGCTCCATCCAGTGCAGGAACAGCCGCATCCGCCCGCCGGCGGGCAGCGCCCGGCGGCTGCCGCGCGGTACGGCGATCAGCGCCCTGGCCGCCGCCCGCTCGGCGAACGGCACCACCAGATCGGCCAGCCCCGCGTCGAGGACGGCGGCGCCGCGCGGTTCGCCGGCGGACTCGCGCGCGCGGCGCAGCAGTTCCTCCTCCAGCGCCGCGCACACCGCCTCGGCCGCGGCGCGCGACACCGGCGGGGCGTGGTCGTCGACGCCGTGGGCGAGGGCGATGGTGCCGCGCGGGAAGAACACCCGCCGCTCGCCCGCCTCGTGCGGGACGCGCAGCCGCCCCCAGGCGCCCAGCAGCGGACCCGGACCGACCCGGCGCAGGGCGCCCGGGAGCCCGTCGAGCAGGCCCGGCGGGAGGTCGGGCGCGGCCTCGTCGCCCGCGGTCCACACGCTGTGGACGCGCAGCAGGTGGTGCAGCCGGCGCACCAGCTCACCGGGGCGGCGCAGCAGCAGCGCGGTGGCGCCCGCCGTGTCCCCGGCCGCGAGCAGCTCCTCGACCTCGGAGGCGAAGGTCCGCACCGCCACGCGGACGGCCCCGCCGGGACGGCCCGCGACCAGCCGCGCCCGGTCGCCGAGCCCGGCCGCCGCGTCCACCAGCCGACCGGCCTTCCCCGACGCCTTCCCCGACCCCAGGTCGGTGCCGCGCACGGCGGCGAACGCCACCGCGGCGCGCGGGAAGCGGCCCTGGTGCTCGAAGGGGTGCAACACCTCGCCCACGCGCTTCCACGCCTGGGGCCTGCGCAGCATGTCCTCGGCCACCAGCTCGGGCGGCAGGGCGTCGAGCACGCCCAGGAGCGCGCGGCGCAGCGGACGCGGCAGCGACCGCAGACGCGGCGGGACCAGCAGGTCCGGCTCGGCGCCGGAGTACGCCCACAGCAGACGCAGCACGTCGGTGGCCGTGTCCAGCCGGGTGCGCAGCGCCTCCCGCGCCGCCGGGGCGGTGTCGGGGCCGTCCAGCAGCGCGGCCAGGACCGCGGCCTTGGTCTCGCGCACCGGGATCTCCTCCGGCAGCCACTCCAGGCCCGGGTCGGCGTGGGGCAGGACGGCGGCCAGGTCCTCGCGGTCCTGCGTCGACAGCGGGGTGCGGCGGGCCAGCAGGCCGGCGAGCACCAGGCCCGCGCCGTCCCGCGGTCCGGCGCCCTCGCCCAGGCGCAGCGGACGCAGCGACGGCGGCGCCTCGTCCCGCCGCTCCGCCGTCCGCCGGGCCTTCGCCGCCCGCGGGCGACGCGACGCGGACGGGTCCAGGTACGGGGCCTCGCGGTCGTCCACGTGGGCGCCGCACACCGGGCAGGGGAAGCGGCGCTCGGCGTACGCGTCCTCCGCGCGCTCCTCCTCGGCGGCCCGGGCCAGGCACTCCGAGCACACCAGATGGGCGCACGGCGCGAGCGCGCCGATGTCGCCGGTGCGACCGCACGACACGCACGGCTGGTGCGGCTGGCTCAGCAGGAAGGCCAGGATGCGCTCGCTGTAGAGGCTGTGCGCGTGGTCCGGCACGGCGTCGGGGAAGCCGCGGAACAGCGGGACGTGCTCGCGGTCGGCGCCGAGGAGCGCGTCGATCCGGCCCAGCAGCCGGATGCCGTGCTCGGCCAGGTCGGCCGGGGGCAGGGCGGCGAGCGCGGCGCGCAGCGGGGCCGTCAGGACGAAGCCGCGCCGGGCGAGGTCGGCCTCCAGGGCGGTCAACCCCCTGGCGTTCAGGTGGGGATCGGTCCGTTCCCCGTCCGTGCGGGCGTCGACGTACACGGTGGAGAAGCGCCGCAGCAGCAGCCCTTCGAGGTCGTCCGCGGCCGTGGCCGTCGTGACGTCGGTACGGTCGCCGGCACGCGTGACCGTCATGCTCACACCCCCGTGGAAAAGCGGACAGGACGCCGCTCGGCAAAAGCGGCGCGGGGGCGGGGAGTGGGCGCGCTCGGGATCTTTTGCAGAGAAGAGATGAGAAGGAAGCACGCCGCGGAGCCGCCCCCGCGTGGCCCTCACCCTAGAGGGCCGGTCCGACGGTCGGCGAACGGTTTTCCCGGGTGGCGGCGGGGTGTCAGGGGTCCGGCGACGCGGCGCGGACGCGGTCGACGGCGCGCAGGATCTCATCGCGGTTCCTCCCGCGCTCGATCCACACGGGCAGGGAGGCCACCGGCGTCTTCTCCGTGCCCGGGTCGTACCAGTGGGCCCGTTCGCGCGGCCTGGCCCGCACGTACCGCTCGATCGGGTCGAGGTGTTCGAGGTTGTAGGCCCACAGCGGGCCGTGGCGGGTCCTGGTCCGGAGCCGCAGCGGCAGGCCGAGGTACGGGTCCCGCGCGGACCCGCCCGAACCCCGGTGGAAGTCCACGCCGCCGCTCCGCGTCCGGGACAGGCCGCAGGTGCGGCAGACCAGGCGCCGGGGCGCGAGCGCCGGGAAGAGGGGATGGCCGGGCTCGTGCGGAATCCTGACGACGCGCGCGTCCCCTCCGCAGGCCGGACACGCGACGAGGATCGGGTCGGGGACGTCGAATCGCGTGTGGCGCCGGTCCCGGAACCGGTGGGAGCCCCGAGACCGGCGGGAGCGGGGCGGGGGCGGCGGGCTCATGGAGCCGGTATGGGGCGCACGGCCGCTCGCCGGTCGGGGTCGCCGGGTGGGAGCATCGTCGGCGTCCCGTCCCGATGAGCGAGGAGCCGACCGTGAGCGTCGAACGCATCGAACCGTCCATGACCGCGGGAGAGCGCGAGATGCTGCGCGCCTACCTCGACGTCCAGCGGGCGACGCTCGCCATGAAGTGCGAGGGCCTCGACGACGAGGAACTGCGCCGGTGTTCCATGCCGCCGTCCACGCTCTCCCTGCTCGGCCTGGTGCGGCACATGGCCGAGGTGGAGCGCGCGTGGTTCCGCCGGATGATCGCCGGCGAGGACGTCCCGCTGGTCTGGTCCGACGAGGGCGACTTCCAGGTGGCGTACGACGCGAGCACGGCCACGCGGGCGGAGGCGTTCGACGCCTGGCAGGCGGAGGTGGAGCACGCGCGCCGGATCGAGCGGGAGGCGGAGTCGCTGGACGTGACGGGCCGCCACCACCGCACGGGCGAGGAGCTGTCGCTGCGTCTGGCGGTGCTCCACGTGATCCAGGAGTACGCCCGCCACAACGGACACGCCGACTTCCTGCGGGAGGGCATCGACGGCGTCACCGGGGTGTGAACTCCCCGCCCGGTCCGGTCGGTTCGCCGGGGCCGGGCGGGATCAGCCGCCCAGGCGGGCCTTCCAGACCTCCTCGCAGGGCCAGTCGCGCGCCCACTCGGCGGAGACCTCGTGGTAGTCCCGGGGTGCGGGGTGGGGCGCGCGGATCTCGATCAGGTCCTCGACGGTGAAGCCGGCGTCGCGCAGGACGCGGATCATCTCGCCGTGCGGCAGCACGAACTCCACGCGCTTCCCCCACTCCAGGCGGCCCATGCCGAACTGCGGACGTCGCAGGGTGGTGGACGCCCGCCCCTCCGGGGACGCGCAGAGCGCGAACAGCGGCGAGTACCGCATGAACACCAGCCGCCCGCCGGGGGCCAGGAGCCGTGCGGCCTCCGGGATCCAGCGGCGCGGGTCGCACCACAGGGACGCGCCGTACTCGCTGACGGCCAGGTCGAACGTGCCGTCGGGGCAGGGGACCCGTTCGGCGTCGGCGAGGAGAAGGGGGAAGTCGAGGCCGAACTCCTCCTGCAGGGCGCGGGCGGTGGCGAGCTGCCGTTCGGAGAGGTCCACGCCGACCGGGCGGGCGCCGGCCCGCGCGAGCCAGGCGGAGACGTAGGCGGTGCCGCAGCCCAGCTCGACGACGCGCTTCCCGGCGAGGTCGTCGGGGAGGAGGGAGAGCTCGGACTCGGGGGTGGACCACAGGCCCCAGGCCGGTTCGGTGCGCGACCAGTGGCCGCGGGCGAGCGGGCCGTGGGAGGCGGCGGCCTCCTCGTCCCAGTAGCGCTGGTTCAGACGTGTGTGGCCGTTGGTTCCGGTGCGGTCGTCGTGCCCGTCGGAAGGGGTCATGGGGGCATTGGACCGGAGGCCCGCCGTGGGCGGCAACGGATTTCGGCTTGTCCCGCATCTGGTCGGCCGTCCGGACGGCCGCTACGTTACCCACGGTAACTTCCCCATCCGCCCGTCCGTTCGATCAGGGAGCGCGCCATGACGACAACGACGTCACCCCACTGCCCCTCCCCGCGACGCCGCCGTTTCCGAAGGCTCGCCGGCTGCGCCGCCGCCCTCGTGCTGGCCGCCACGGCCGCGTCCCCCGCGTCG
>NZ_BAAASZ010000006.1:4668-113209 GCF_039533145.1 Streptomyces macrosporus | reverse complement strand
CCCCGCCGACGCGGGGGACGCCGGTCTGCGGGAGGTGCTGTTCGTCGGCAACAACTGGGACGGGACCGCGGACGTCATCGAGTCCGGCGGCGACTACGCCCGGGTGGGCCGTCTCGACGTCATTCCCGACAAGGCCGAGCGGCTGCGGGAGATCTACCTCAACCCGCTCAAGCTCGCCTTCTACCTCGGCATCCGCGAGACCGTCGGCGAGGGCCACGACCAGTACGTCGACGACATGTACTCCACCCCGGACGGCTCCGCCGTCGTCGTCTCCCGCCCCAGCTTCGCCGACGTGGTCTCGATCGACCTCGCGACGGGGAAGGTCGACTGGCGCTTCCCGGTGTCGGGTTACCGCTCCGACCACATGGCGGTCTCCCCGGACGGGAAGAAGGTCGCCGTCTCCGCCTCGACGTCCAACACCGTCCACGTCCTGGACATCGTCACGGGGAGGGAACTGGGCTCGTTCACGACGGGCGACAAGCCGCACGAGAACGTCTTCACCGACGGCGGCCGGTACATCTGGAACATGTCCATCGGCGAGGTCAACAACGCCCTCGACGCCCCCTGGCTCGACTGGACGAAGGGCGACCGGCGCATCACGATCGCCGACGCGACCACCTTCGAGCGGGTGAGGGTCGTCGACATGCGGGAGCGGCTGGACGCCTTCGGCCGCGAGGACCTGTCGGACTCGGTGCGGCCCGTCGCCTTCACGCCCGACGAGTCCACGCTCTACTTCCAGGTGTCGTTCTTCAACGGCTTCCTGGAGTACGACGTGGCCGCCGACAGGATCACGCGGCTGAAGGAGCTGCCGAAGAACCCCGGGACGAGCGAGGACCGCACCACCTGGGTCAACGACTCGCGCCACCACGGGATGTCGATGAACCCGCAGGGCACCAAGCTGTGCGTCGCCGGGACGATGGACGACTACGCCACCGTCGTGGACCGGAAGACCCTCCGGGAGGGGCCGCTGGTGACGGCCTCCAAGCCGTACTGGGCGACGGTCAGCGGCGACGGCCGGCACTGCGTGGTCTCCGAGAGCGGCGCCGACCAGGTGACCGCCATCGACTTCGCCACCGGGCGGAAGGTGACGTCCGTGCCCGTCGGCGACCACCCGCAGCGGGTGCGGCTGGGTCACGTGCCGAGCGGCTGGACGGGCCCCTCGGCGGGCTGAGCCCTTCCCGCCGCGTTCCCCGCGGTGCCGGTTCCTCCGGGCCTGTGGGCCCGGAGGAACCGGCACGTTGGTCCGCGCACGACCCTTGCCGCCTCCCCGTGGGCGCCTCTATCGTCTCGGGAGCGCTCCCATACCCCTCTGGGCGCGCTGCCGCACGGGTCTGTCGCAGCGCGTTAATGAATCGTTTCACTCAGGCTCTTCCCCCCACTCCCGGGAGCGCACGATCCCCCGACAAGGAGCCGCCATGCCCGCTCACGGCACGCAGAGGACACGCGCGACAGCGCACGGAACGGCACACGGAGCACGGAGAAAGGCCGGTCTCCGAGGGCTGGGCGCGGCGGCCCTGGCCGCGCTGCTGGCCGTCGGCTGGTCGACCCTCCCGGCGTCCCCCGAGGCGGACGCCGCACCGGCCGCCGCGAACCCCGTGCAGATGGAGAACGTCGACAGGGGCCTGATCTCGGTGCGTTCGGGCTCCGGGAACCTGGTGTCCTGGCGACTGCTGGGCATCGAGAGCCGCGACGTCGCCTTCAACCTCTACCGGGGCGGGACGAAGGTGAACTCCTCGCCCATCACCGGCTCCACCAACCACCTGGACGCCGGCGCCCCCGCCGACGCCTCCTACACCGTCCGCGCGGTGGTGAACGGCACCGAGCAGGCCGCCTCCAAGCCCTCGCTGCGCTTCACCGGCGGCAACTACCTCGACGTCCCGATCTCCCCGCCCGGCTCCGGCTACACCGCCGTCGAGGCGAGCCCCGGCGACCTGGACGGCGACGGGCGGTTCGAACTCGTCCTCAAGTGGGACCCGGACAACGCCAAGGACAACTCCCAGTCCGGCACCACCGGCAACGTCCACATCGACGCCTACAAGCTCGACGGGCAGCGACTGTGGCGCATCGACCTGGGCCGCAACATCCGCGCCGGGGCGCACTACACCCAGTTCCAGGTCTACGACTACGACGGCGACGGGCGGGCCGAGGTCGCCATGAAGACCGCCGACGCCACCCGCGACGGCCGCGGCACCCACATCGGCGACGCGAACGCGGACCACCGCAACTCCAGCGGCTACATCCTCACCGGCCCCGAGTACCTCACCGTGTTCGACGGGCGCACCGGCGCCGCGCTGGACACCGTGAACTACGAGCCCGGCCGCGGCAACGTCTCCTCCTGGGGCGACTCCTACGGCAACCGCGTCGACCGCTTCCTCGCCGGCACCGCCTACCTCGACGGCACCCGGCCCTCGCTGATCACGGCCCGCGGCTACTACACCCGCGCGACCGTCACCGCCTGGGACTTCCGGGACGGGCAGCTCACCCGGCGCTGGCTGTTCGACTCCAACGCCTCCGGCAACGGCGCCGCCGCCGGACAGGGCAACCACCAGCTCTCCGTCGCGGACGTGGACGCCGACGGCCGCCAGGAGATCGTCTACGGCTCGGCCACGGTCGACGACAACGGCACCCTGATGTACGCCACCGGCTTCGGCCACGGAGACGCCCTCCACGTCGGCGACTTCGTACCGTCCCGCTCGGGCCTGGAGGTCTTCACCATCCACGAGTCGGGCAACCAGCCCGGCTCCGACCTCCACGACGCCCGCACCGGCCAGGTCCTCCACCGCACCCCGACCAGCGGCTCCGAGGGACCGGGACGCGGTGTGGCCGCCGACATCCACGCCGGCAACCCCGGCGCCGAGTTCTGGGGTTCGGGACCGAACATGACCCAGCTCCGCGACGCCTCGGGCGCGAGCGTGGGACGCAACCCGTCCTCGGCGAACTTCCTCGCCTGGTGGGACGGCGACCCGGTGCGCGAGCTGCTCGACGGCACCCGGATCGACAAGTACGGCACCGGCGGCGAGACGCGGCTGCTGACCGGCAGCGGCGTGGCGTCGAGCAACGGCACCAAGTCCACGCCCGTGCTCTCCGGCGACCTGTTCGGCGACTGGCGCGAGGAGGTGATCTGGCGGCACGGCGACAACTCGGCGCTGCGGATCCACGCCACCACGATCCCGACCGATCTCAAGCTGCACACGCTGCTGCACGACGCCCAGTACCGGGTGGCGCTGGCCTGGCAGAACACCGCCTACAACCAGCCGCCGCACCCGAGCTTCTTCCTCGGTCGGGGCATGAGCCTCCCGCCCCGGCCGAACGTGTACCTCCGCTGACCCACCGCCGCCCCTTCCGGGACCGGGGCCGCCCGCGCCGACGCGGCGGCCCCGGGGCCGTGCGCGGAGCCGGACCGGGCGCGTCGGCGGAAAAGACCTCACAGGACGGCCCTCCCTGTGTGAGGCTGATCGGTGCAGTCCCTTCGTCCTTGGGAGGTCCCATGCAGGAGAACCCGGCCGATTCCGCGACCGAGAACGACCTCAAGCAGAAGTTCAGGGAGGCGCTGGAGCGCAAGAAGCAGGCCGGCCAGGAACGCCGGACACACGAGGAGAGTCGCTCGAAGGTCGGCGGAATGCGTCGCGAGGCCGGCCGGAAGCGGAATTTCCGCCGCAAGGCCGGCTGACGACGACCGCGCGCCGCACCCGACCGTGTGCGGCGCGCGGGGAAGCCCGCTCAGGGCACCAACACCACCTTGCCCAGCGTGGCGCGGGTCTCCAGGGCGCGGTGGGCGCGGGCCGCGTCCGCCAGGGGGAAGTGGTGGACCAGGGGGACGAGGGTGCCCGCGGCGGCCAGTTCCATGGCCTCGTCCTCCAGCACCCGCAGGTTCTCCATGCCGCCGATCCGGTCGAACATCGGCTTGCCCAGCACCCACAGCGAGGTGATCCCGAGACGCTCCTGCTCCTCGGCGGACGGCGCGGTCTGCCCCTCGGGGGAGAACGCGGAGGAGGCGTAGCCGTAGGACAGGTGGGTGCCGCCGGGGGCGAGGAGGGACAGAGCGGTGCGCCCCAGGTCGCCGCCGACGCCGTCGAAGACGTGGGTGAGGGGACGGTCGCCGAACTTCTCGCGGACGCGGTCGGCCCAGTCGTCCCGGGTGTAGTCGACCGCGAGGTCCGCGCCCAGCTCCCGCACCGCCGCGATCTTGGCCGGGCCGCCCGCGGCGCCGACGACGGTGGCGCCGCGGTGTCGGGCGTACTGGACGAGGAGGCAGCCGATGCCCCCGGCCGCGGCGAGCACCAGAACGGTGTCGGCGGGGGAGAGGTCGGTGAAGCGGAGGATGCCCATCGCGGTGCGGCCGGTGCCGATCATGGCGACGGCGTGGTCCTCGCTCAGCTTGTGGGGCAGGGCGTGCAGCCGCTCGACGTCGGTGACGGCCAGCTCGGCGTAGCCGCCGGGGGCCTGACCGAGGTGGGCGACGACGCGGCGGCCGAGCCACTGCCGGTCGACGCCCTCGCCGAGCGCGTCGACCGTCCCGGCGACCTCGCGTCCGGGGACGGTGGGCAGCTCGGGCAGGGGAACCGGGCCGAGCTGCTTCCCCTCGCGCAGGGCGGTGTCCAGCAGGTGCACCCCGGCGGCGGCCACGGCGATCCGCACCTGGCCGGGACCGGGCTCGGGGTCGGGGACCTGCTCGTAGCGGAGGTTGTCGGCGTGGCCGAAGGCGTGCAGGCGGATGGCGTGCATGAGCTCTCCCGTGGGTGACGGCCTGGCTGATGCGATCACTCTGCGACCTCAAGTGGGCTTGAGGTCAAGGCCGTTGGGGAGGAGGGGCCGCGGGACCGCTCCGGAGCCCCGGGCCGTGGGCGTCACGGGCGCGGGAGGGCGCGCAGACAGCGTTCGACGTGGGCGCGGAGGGCGTCGGCGAGTTCGGGCGGCCCGTCCACCAGGGTGAAGTCGAGGTCCACCGAGGTGATCATCCACAGCAGGCTCCAGACGGAGTCCGCGCCGACGTGCAGGAGGCAGCGACGCTCGTCCACGGCCTCGATCGCACCCGTGCCGGGCCAGACCCGGACGGCCGCCTCCTCCGCGGACGCGTGCAGCGCGACCGTCGCCTGGTACGGCCAGGCGCGCTGCGACAGCCGCCGGGAGAGGTAGGCGGCGACGTCCCCGTCGGGCGGCGGCCGGGGCGTGAACCTCGGTCCGGTCGGCGGGCGCGGGGTCAGCCGGTCGACCCGGAACGTCCGCCAGTCGTCTCGGTCGAGGTCCCAGGCGACCAGGTACCAGCGCTGGTCGAAGTGCACCAGGCGGTGGGGCTCGACGGAGCGGACCGCGGTGGCGGACCGCGGGCCGGCGTAGTCGAAGCGGAGGCGCTCGCCGCGCCGGCAGGCATCGGCGATCACCAGCAGCGTGCCCGGCTCCACCTCCGGTCCGGGCGGCCCGACCCGCAACGTGGCCCGGTACAGCGACTCCACCCGATGGCGCAGACGGGAGGGCAGCACCTGGCCGAGCGTGGACACGGCGCGCAGCGCCGCCTCCTCGATCCCGGCGACCGTCCCGCTCGCGGCCGTCCGCAGGGCGATCGCCACGGCGACCGCCTCGTCGTCGTCGAACAGGAGCGGCGGCAGGGACGCGCCGGCGCCGAGGCGGTAACCGGCGGTCCCCCGGGTGGCGTGCACCGGGTAGCCGAGTTCGCGCAGCCGGTCCACGTCGCGGCGGACGGTACGGGACGAGACGCCCAGGCGCTCGGCGAGTTCGGCGCCGGTCCACTGCCGACGCGCCTGGAGGAGCGAGAGCAGACGCAGCAGCCGAGCGGAGGTCCCCAACATTCCGCCCAGCCTGCCACGGACTTGGGAACGAACCTGTCCCAAGCGCTCCCTAGCCTCCCGGGCATGGCACACGACACACCGCACGAACCCGCCGTCCGCCCGTTCCGCATCGAGATCCCGCAGGACCGGATCGACGACCTGCACGCCCGACTGGCGAACACCCGCTGGCCGGACGAACTGCCGGGCGTCGGATGGAGCCGCGGGGTCCCGGTCGGCTACCTGAAGGAGCTGGCCGGCTACTGGCGCACGATGTACGACTGGCGGCGCCAGGAGGCCGCGCTCAACGCGCACCCGCAGTTCGTCACCACCGTCGACGGACAGAACCTGCACTTCCTCCACGTGCGCTCCCCCGAACCGGACGCCACCGCGCTGGTGCTGCTGCACGGCTGGCCCGGCGGTTTCACCGACTTCCTGGACGTCGTCGGGCCGCTCTCCGACCCCCGGTCGCACGGCGGGGACCCGGCCGACGCCTTCCACCTGGTCGTCCCGTCGCTGCCGGGGTTCGGGTTCTCCACCCCGCTGGCCGGACCCGGGATGAACGCCGCCCGGATGGCCGACGTGCTCGACCGGCTGATGACACGGCTCGGCTACGAGCGGTACGGCGTCCAGGGCTACGACACCGGGTCCTGGGTGGCGCCCGAGATGGGCCGGCGGGCCCCCGAGCGCGTCATCGGCATCCACCTCAACGCGATGATCGCCTTCCCCGTGGGGGAGGAGGGCGAGACGGACGGTCCGAGCGAGGCCGAGCAGCGGCGTTGGCGGCGCATGCAGGACTTCAACGACGGTTACCTGCGGTGCAACGCCAAGCGGCCCCAGACGGTGGCGTACGGCCTGCACGACTCGCCGGTGGGCCAACTCGCCTGGATCGTGGAGAAGTTCAAGGAGCTGACCTGGCCGGAGGACGGCCTGCCCGAGGACAGCGTCGAACGGGACCGCTTCCTGACCGACGTCTCGCTGTACTGGTTCACCGGCACCGCCGGGTCGGCGGCGCAGATCTACTACGAGGAGATGTCCGCGAACGCCTGGAGCGACGCGGGGGCCGGGGACGGCGGCGCGTGGGGAGAGGGGGCCGCGCGGCGCGGCACGGTCCCGACGGGCGTCCTGGTCTCCGCCCACGACGTGACCGTGCGACGGTGGGCCGAGCGCGACCACACCATCACGTCCTGGACCGAACTGGACTCGGGCGGCCACTTCCTGGCCATGGAGGCGCCGGACGTCCTGACCGCCGACGTGCGCGCGTTCTTCCGGAAGCTGCGCTGACGCGCTTCCCCACACCGGGCGCGGACCCGCGCCCGGTGTTTCCGGTTCACACGCGCGGGAAGCGGGCCTGGAGGTCCCAGATCACGGGGTTGTCGCCCAGTCCCTCGTGCATGTCGACGAGGTCGGCGATCAGGTCGTGGAGGAAGTCGCGGGCCTCGCGGCGCAACATGCCGTGGTCGACGGTCAGCGGCGGCTCGTCGGCGGGCAGCCAGTCGGCGGTGATGTCCACCCAGCCGAAGCGGCGCGTGAAGCGCAGGTTGTCGGCCGACTCCACGAAGTCCAGTTCGGCGTACCGGGGACGGGAGGCGCGGCTGCCGAGGGGATCGCGGTCGAGCTGCTCGGCGATGTCGCACAGCGCCCAGGCGAAGTCCAGCACCGGCACCGTCCCCCGGGCCGTGGACAGCTCCCGGTCGGTCTCGGTGTCCGCGAGGTAGACGTCGCCGCAGAACAGGTCGTGCCGCAGCGTCCGCACGTCCGCCGTGCGGTAGTCCGTCTGCGGCGGGTCGGGGAAGCGGGAGGAGAGGGCGTAGCCGATGTCGAGCACGGAAGCGATGGTGGCACGCCGGGGGAGGGGACGACGCGGCGGCGCCCGTTACTCCTGGGCGTCGGCTGAGTCCGGTGCCGGCTCGGCCACGAACGTGCCCTTGCCGTGGACCGTCTGCTCGATGCCCTTCTCCGCGACCGCCGGCACCGGTCCGGGGGCATGGCCGACCTGATTGGAGCAGATCGACGTGCACGACCTTATCCGCCGTTGCCTCGCCCGACTCGGGACGCTGCTCGTGCTCCCCGGAAACGGGCGGCACCGGGCCCGTCCGCCTCACTCGGTCCCCACGCGCGCCGCCCGCCGGTCGCTCCTGGTCACGGCCTTGGCCGTACCGGTTTCGACTGCACGACGGCGATGGAGGAGCGACGATCCGGCCGACGGCGACGGCAGTCCCCTGGTCCGCCCCTACCTGATCGCCTACGAGCAGTACGAACGCCGCCGGGCCCTGGTGTCGGCTCTCGACGGCGTCGACGTCGGGCCGTCCGTGATCCACGGCGTGCGGGTGGGGGCCGCCCTTGCGAGGGCGTGACCGTCCTGCGCCGCGGCTGCCCCTGCCACGGACCGGACGGTCGGCGACCCCGGTGAACGCGGAGGGCGCCCGGTACCGCCTGCGCGGTGCCGGACGCCCTCGGTGAAGCGTCGGGTCGGTGTCGGGTTCGATCAGACGTTGACGCCGAAGTCCTGGGCGATGCCCGCCAGGCCCGAGGCGTAGCCCTGGCCGACCGCGCGGAACTTCCACTCCGCGCCGTGGCGGTACAGCTCGCCGAAGACCATGGCGGTCTCGGTGGCGGCGTCCTCGCTCAGGTCGTAGCGGGCGATCTCGGAGCCGCCGGCCTGGTTGACGATGCGGATGTAGGCGTTGCGGACCTGACCGAAGTTCTGGCTGCGCGACTCGGCGTCGTAGATGGACACCGGGAAGACGATCTTGTCGATGTCGGCGGGCAGCGCGGCGAGGTTGACGTTGATCTGCTCGTCGTCGCCCGCGCCCTCACCGGTGCGGTTGTCACCGGTGTGGACGATCGACTGGTCGGGGGTGGACTTGTTGTTGAAGAAGACGAAGTGCTGGTCCGAGTAGACCTTGCCGTCGGCCTTGACCGCGATGGCGCTGGCGTCCAGGTCGAAGTCGGTGCCGGTGGTCGTACGGACGTCCCAGCCGAGGCCGACCGTCACGGCGGTCAGGCCGGGGGCCTCCTTGGTGAGCGAGACGTTGCCGCCCTTGGACAGGCTTACAGCCATGGGGATGCCCTTCCGTGGTGGTTCTCTGCCGGCCCGGTGTCCGGCCTGTTGTCCGGTTCGTTTCTACTCCCTCCAACGCCGACGGAGGGGAGCAGGGTTCCACGATCCTTTGCCTTCTTTACCCTCTTGCCAAGCGATCGGCCCGGTGCGTCGGAAAACGCCGTGACGACGGACGGCGGGAGCGGGAACATGGACGGCATGTCCGGGCCCTATCTCATCCGCGGCTCGGTCTCCCTGCCGGAGGCCGAGCTGACCTGGCGTTTCTCCCGGTCCTCCGGGCCCGGTGGCCAGCACGTCAACACGTCCGACTCAAGGGTCGAGCTGCGCTTCGACCTCGCGCGGACGGAGGCGCTGCCCCCGGTGTGGAAGGAGCGCGCGCTGGAGCGGCTGGCCGATCGGCTGGTGGACGGGGTGCTGGTCGTCCGGGCCTCCGAGCACCGCTCCCAGTGGCGCAACCGCGAGGCCGCGGCCGTGCGGATGGCCGCGCTGCTGGCGGAGGCCACGGCCCCGCCGCCGCGCCCGCGCAAGAAGAGCAAGGTCCCGCGCGGGATCAACGAGCGGCGGCTGCGGAGCAAGAAGCACCGCTCCGAGATCAAGCGGGGCCGCTCCGGCCGCGACTGGGGTTAGGGCGCTTCCCCGGCCGCCGACGACGCGCCGGCCGGGAAGGCCCTCTCCGGCCGAGACCGACAGGCTCCGAACCGGGAACCGGCCGCGCCGTACGCCGAGGAGGGTGACCACCGCGTGTCGGTCCTGGCCGTGGGGTCGGCGTGGGCGCTGTCGTGCTGAGGGTGGTGGGCGGACGCGTGGCCGAGCGCCGCGCCCGAAAGCAGGCCGACGCAGGACCGTCGACCGTCCTCGGGCCGGGGCGTCCGGGGCACCCGGGGAAAAGCGAATGACCTGGTCATCGGGGCGCGATTAGCCTGGCAGCCTCTCAATTCCCTTTACAGGAAGGCGGATTCAGGCGTGAGATCGACCCGTGCGGTGGTGGTGACGGCGGCGTCCGTGGTGGCGGCGACCCTTCTGTTCGCCTCCCCGGCCCTCGCCGACGAGACGGCACCCCCCTCCGCCCCCGTGACCACGACGACGGACGGCACCTCCACCGGCTCCGAGTCGGAGCACGACCTCCGCGTCGCCGTCCTGCGCATCCTGGCCGATCCGAACACCGGCAGGGCGGTGCGGCGGGAGGCGCAGGAGGCGTTGGACGGCACGGTCGAGGACCTGCGGTACTTCCTGGAGGTCGGCCGTTGGCAGGCGCAGGCCGAGGACGATCGCGTCGCCGTCGCGCGCATCCTCGCCGATCCGAACATCAGTGACGCCCTGCGGGCCGCTGCGGAGAAGGCCCTGGAGGGCACTCCGGAGGAACTGCGCTACTTCCTGGAGGTCGGCCGGTACGAGGTGGACGGCTGAACCGGCTCCCGGAGGCCGGTGAGGAAGACGCCGCCCGTCCCGATCCCCCACGGGATCGGGACGGGCGGCGTCGTGTGTCGGCGTGGCCGGCCGGAGGTCAGGCTTGGCGGCGCCTGACGAGGAAGACGGCACCACCGGCGGCGACGACGAGCACCGCGGCGCCGATGCCGATGGGCACCCACGGCAACCCGTCGCTGCCGCTCTCCTTCCCCGCGGCGGTCTGCTCCTTCTCGGCGGCGTCAGGGTTCTTCGCGTCCTCGGAACCGGTGGCGGGGGAGGGCGACTTCGACGCGTCGAGGGAGGCGAAGTACCGGGAGAAGAGCGGGCTCTCGTCGGCCGGGCCGGGGTCGCCGTCGCCGTCGATGAGCACCTGACCGGGCCTGACGATGCCGTGGCCGAGGTACATGCTGGGCTCCTCGCCCCGCTCCGACATGCCTGTCGTCTCGATCATCACGCGCAGGACCTGGTGGTTGGTCCAGTCGGGGTGCTTGGACCAGATGAGAGCGGCGGAGGCGGAGGCGATGGCGGTCGCCACACTCGTACCGCCAGGGTCGCCAGGGGCGGTGAGGGCCAGGTGCGGGCCGTAGTTGGAGAAGTCGGCCACCGTTCCGGTCTTGTCCACCGCGCCCACGGCGACGACACCGGGGAGCACCGACGGGTAGTCGTGCTTCGCCCGGCGGCCGTCGTTGCCGCTGCCGGCGAAGACGAGCTTGCCGCGCTCGTTGGCCTCGTCGATCGCGTCCTGGAGTTCGGCAAGCGTCTCGTTGTCCACACCGGTCAGGTTCTGCGAGATGTTGATGATCTTGGCTTCGCTCCTGGCCGCGTACTGAATAGCCTCGACCAGTGTGTCGTGATCGCTGAAGAGACCATCCGTGACGTGTGTTCGCAGGGGAAGGATCTTCGCTGCGGGAGCCAGACCTCGAAGGGTGTCGCCCGCTCCTGATCCGGCGATCAGGGCTGCCATGTCCGTCCCATGGCCGCTCTCGTCCTCATGGGCGTCAGGATCAGCAGAGGCGAAGCTCTTTCCCGGCAGCAGCTTGCCCTTCAGACCGGGTGTGGGATTCACGCCGGAGTCGAGGACGGCGACCGTCACACCCTCACCCTTGCTGACCTTCCACAGTTCCGACGCCTTCATGGCGTCGAGATACCACTGCTGGTCCGGCCTGATGTCGGCGGCGGCTGGAGGCGAGAACAGGCCCAGAGGCACGAGCATGGCCGCCAGCAGGGCGGTCACGGTCAGCGTTCGCCTCTGTGGGGGGAGGGCATGGGTTCGCATGGAACAGTGCACTTCCTCGGAGTTAGTCGATGACCGGTGGCACCACGTTCCGCCGCTCCGCGGCCCAGGTCTCCTCGTCCTCGGCGAGGTAGTCGGGCCGGTCGTTGCCGCGTCGGCGGTTCTCCGGCGGGGGACTCGTGGTGGTCGGCCGCGCTGCCGTGCCGGGGACGGCCGTGCCTCCCTGGACGAGCCCGGTGCCGCCCGGGGTGAAAGCCCGTCCGTGGTTGCTCCCCGGTCGCGGGGCTCCCACCGTGCCGCCGGGCTGCGACGCCATGGGACGTCCCGGATACACACCTCTGTTGGCGGGGGCTCCACCGCCCGGGACTCCGGGGTGACCGCCGCCCACAGGGCGTCCCGCGGGGGTGTGGTTCCCACCGGCGACGGTCCCCTGCGGGATTCCGGTCGCAGGGCTGCCCAGCTGCCGGGGCGTACCACCGATGACACCGTTGCCGCCGGGGGTTCGCGGCTGGACGCTCCCCCCGCCGACGACCGGCGACCGGCCGACGGAGGGAGCGCGGGACGGCGTCTGGCCGCCCCGCTGGACCGGTGCGGTGGGCACCACCGGAGCCACGGACGGGGCCGACGGCCCGGTGGAAGGCTGCGGGGGAGCGGGGTTGGCGGTCTGCGGCCGGGCCTCACCGACGGGAGCCGGAGCGACGGAGTCGATCGTCACCTGGGTGGGGCGCTCGACCACGGGAGCGGGCCGCTCGACCGAGGAAGCGGGACGGTCGGCACCGGGAGAGGGACGGACCTCTGCTCCGTCTCGGCTGGACACGGCCCTGTCGGACGCGGTGCTCGGCTCTTGGCGTACCACCGTTTCTCCCGAACCGCCGCTCGACGCTGCACTTGGCGCATTCGCGCCCGCGTATATTTCTCCCCTCCCTGGCAGCGGCTTGAAGTCCGGCTCCTCCGCCCCCCGGATGCTCTCCCCGGCCGCCCGGTAGTACGACGACAGCCGGTTCATCTGGTTGATGGCCTCTTGGCGCTTGGCCTCCTCCGCCTTCTGGCGGGCCTTGTCCTTCTCCGGGTCGGCGTAGCACATCCCCTCCGGCTCCGGGATGGCCGCCTTGACCTCGGTCAGGGCCTGGCCGGCGTTCACCATGTGGTGCCCGAGCGTGCGGGCGTACACGGCGAACCGCATGGTCTCCAGCGCGAACTGCCGACCCCACTCGCGGAAGGCGTCGGCGCCGTCGCCCTCCCACTCCACGCGCTCGATGTACGCCCGCAGATCGGTGCCGATGCCGTCCATGTCGGAACCGGCCTTGCCGAGCGCCTCGCCCCGCGAGGTGAGCACCTTGGGGTTGGCGTTCGCGACCATCGAGTTGAGCGCCGCGAGCGACTTGTCCTCGAACTCTCCTCCGGCCATTCCTGCCTCCCCCTAGCTGAAGTCCGTGTCCGCGTCGACGGACTTCTTGCCGCCCTCGACCGTGGTGTCCCGCTCCGTCCGCCGATCGTCCCGCCGGGACTCGTGGTGCTCCTCCACCCGCGCCCGGATGGCCTGGAAGCGCTCCTTGTACTCGTCCTCGACGTTCTCGTAGCCCTTGTCCACGATCTGGGTGGCGATGCCCAGCGCTTCCAACTGCTCGCCGAACAGCCGGGAGAGGGTCTTCAGCCGCTCGTGGGCCTTCTCGTACTGGGCCGACAGGTCCTCCGCCGCGCTGAATCCCGTGCCGTACGCGTCCGGGGTGACGGTCTGGTCGCTGATGTGCTTGTGGGAGGCGGGAGACGTCTCCAGCCGGTCGAGGATGTCGTCGATGCGTTTCTTGAACGAGGCGAGGGTCTCGGGCTCGTACGAAAGGTCCTTGCCCCCGCCCGTGTCACGCGAGTCCGTCACGCTCTGCCCCGTCCCCCCGGTCAGCGGTCACGTTCTGCCATGGTCGTGTCACGTCAGTGTAGTGGGGGCGCGGCTCCGCCCGCCCGGCGGTGGGAGGGGCGGGCGGAATGCCGTGGTTCACGCCAGACGGCGGTAGCGGCCGCGGAAGTACGCCAGCGGTCCGCCTTCCGAGCCCGGCAGCGAGGTGGTCAGCACCCGGCCGATCACCAGCGTGTGGTCGCCGGCGCTCACGCGCTGCTCGGTGCGGCACTCCACCGTCGCCAGCGCGCCGCCGACCAGGGGCGCTCCCGACGCCTCGCCGCGCGTGCAGGGCATGTCCTGGAAGAGCAGCCGGTCGCTGACGCGGCCGCGCATGGAGAAGCGTCCGGCGATGTGCCGCTGGCTCTCGGCGAGCATGGACACGGCCCACAGCGGCTGCCTCTCCAGCAGCTCGTCCATCCGGGAGTCCTCGCGCACGCTCACCAGCACCAGCGGCGGGTCCAGGGAGACGGAGAGGAAGGAGGTCGCGGTCATCCCGACGTCCTCGCCGCGCGGCCCCTCCTCGGGGTCGTGCGCCGTCACCAGCACCACGCCCGCGGCCAGCCGGGACATGGTGGCGCGGAACTCCTCCTCGGTCACCCCCTCAGGATGGGGGACGCCGGGAGACGGGTGCGAGGTGGGGACGTTCTGGGACATCTGTTGCTGCGGTGTCGGGTGCACACTCCGCACGCTAAACGCTCCCGGCGGGGTGTGCATCGGTCCCCGGGACCAGGCCGGACCTAGGTACATTGGCTGAACGATCCGCAGGTCAGGGGCGGAATTTGCGTTCGGTACGGGTGTGGAGCAGGGTGGATCGCTCCCACGCACAGCAACCGCGCACCCACGCTCTGTTGTGACATGGGTCACACAGGGCATCAATTGTTGACCCTGTGTACCGACTGGGCAGCTCGCTGTGATTCAGTGGCTTGACGACAGAGGAACGTTAAAACCCGGATCATCTGGAGTTGCTCACTCAAGTCTTCAGGGGGAGGGCGATGGAAGCCGAGTCGGAGCCGTACGTGCGCCTCGCCACCCTGCGCAAGCTCCACCAGTCCATGGCGGAACTCAACACCGGGCGCAGCCTGGCGGACACCCTGCAGACCGTGGCCGACGGGATCGTGAAGGGGCTGGACTTCGAGCTGGCCGCGGTCAACCTCGTCCAGCCCGACGGGGACCTCGTGGTGGCCGCCGTCGCAGGCAGCGAGGGCGCCGAGGCCATGATGGCGGGCCGTACGGGCTCGCGCGCGGCCTGGGAGCGCCGCCTGGCGCTGGGCGAGCGCTGGGGGGAGCTGCGCTTCATCCCGTACACCGAGGCATGGGTCCTGCTCGACGACGACGTGCCGCAGTGGCACACCGCCGGCCCGGCCCCCCGGTACGCCGACGAGTGGCATCCGATGGACATCCTCCTGGCGCCGATGTACTCCTCCGACGGGGAACTCCTGGGCGTGATCTCCGTCGACAAGCCGCGCAGCGGGCGGCGCCCCGGCGCGTGGGGGCGCGAAGCGCTCCAGATGTACGCCTTCCAGGCGGGAATCGCGATCAGCAACGCCCGTTTGCGAGCGAACATGCAACGCGCGTTGGTCCGGCTGGAGCGCGAGCAGCAGGCGCTGCGGGCGAGCGAGGAGAGCTTCCGGCAGGCGTTCGAGTACGCGCCCAGCGGCATGGCCATCACCGAACTGGGCGGCGACCAGCACGGCCGGCTGGTGCGCACCAACGACGCGCTGTGCCGGCTGCTGGGCCGCCCGGCGTCGGCGCTGCGGCGCTACAGCTTCTCCGACCTCGTCCACCCCGAGGACCTGTCCACCCTGCTGCGCACCTCCGCCGAGGGCGGCCGAGCCGAGCTGCGGCTGGCGCGGCGCGACGGGTCCTACGTGTGGGTGTCCCTGCGCAACTCCGTGGTGGCCGACGCGGCCGACGGGCCGCGCTTCCTGCTCACCCACGTCGAGGACATCGAGGAGCGCAAGCGGCACGAGCTCCAGCTCGCCCACCGGGCCAGCCACGACTCGCTCACCGGCCTGCCCAACAGCGCCGAGCTGCGCGCCCGGCTGAGCGCCCGGCTGTGCGACAAGCCCACGAGGATGCCCGACGCGGCGCAGATGGGGCCCGGCGACGGCGCGTACGACGGCACGTACGGCGCGTACGACGCCTACGCCGTCGACACCTTCGGCGGGGTCGGGACGGACCCGGTGGGCGGCTACGACCACCACGTGCACACCGTCCCGCCGGCGAGCGACGACCCCTCGGAGAAGGGGCTCGCGGTCCTCTTCTGCGATCTCGACGGCTTCAAGTCGATCAACGACCGTTTCGGCCACCACTGCGGCGACGCGGTGCTGATCGAGGTCGCCCGGCGCCTGTCGAACGGCGTGCGCGACAACGACACCGTCGCGCGTCTGGGTGGTGACGAGTTCGTGGTGCTGGCGGACGGACTGGGCCGCGCGGACGCCGCCGACCTGGCCGTACGGCTGCGCAACGCGATCACCCCGCCCATCCGGGTGGAGGGCCGCGCGGTGCGGGTGGGGGCGAGCTTCGGGATCAGCTGGGCGGGGTGCGGGATGTCCGCCGACGAGGTCCTGCAATCCGCCGACCAGCGGATGTACGTCGAGAAGCGGGCGAGGGCGAAGGCGCACCGCCGGGCCGGGTGAGGTCCGGTCGGGGCGGGGCGGCCCGGGGGCGAGGGCGGCCCGCCCTTTAACCCGAAAGAGGTAGGCTGCGCCGGGCAGGCACCTGTAGTAGAGGAGCGCACGGAATGACCGCCGGTAACAACGGCTCGGGCACGCCGGACAACGACGACCCGTTCGCCTACCTCTACCGCTCCGAGGACGGTACGGGCGGTGGCGCGGGAGGTACGGCGACACAGCAACCCGGCGTTCCCCGTACCTCGTACAACCAGGTCCGCGCCGTCGGCCAGCGCCGGTACGGCGGGCAGCAGGGCCAGCAGCCCCCGCAGCAGCCGGGGCGGCCGAACGCCCACTACGCGGCCCCCGAGACCGTGCCCGGCGGCCGTGCCGCCGCCCGGCAGGGCGCTCCCGCCGGCCGCGGCAGGGCCGCGGCGCGCGGCGGCCGGAACCACAACGGCCTGCTGATCGGCGCCATCGCGGTCGTCGCGGCCGTGGTCATCGGGGTGGGGGCCGCGATCGCCTTCAGCGACGGGGACGACGCGACCAACCCGCAGGCGAACGGCTCCACGGTCCCCACCGCCGAGGCCGGCGGCGGAAGCGCGGCCGGGGACGGCGAGGGCAAGGACGAGAACGGCGCCGAGAAGAAGCCGGGCGCCCTGCCCAAGGAGGACGCGGCCAGCCTCCGCCCCGAGGGCGGCGCGGTGGTGGCCAAGGAGATCCAGGGCTCCCGGGCCAGGAGCGGCGCGTACGTCGCGGGTCTCGACAAGCCCGGCGCCTCGGTGAGCTGGGTCTTCGACGTCCCCGAGGCCGGCAAGTACACGCTGTTCGTCGGCTACGGCGTGCCCGGCAAGGACGCGGACTCCACCCTCACCGTGAACGGCAAGCCCCACGGCCAGCCGCTGAACATGAGGAACTTCGCCGGAGCGGGCGAGGGCGAGTGGGACAAGGGCTGGACGCGCACCTTCGCCTGGGTCGAGCTGAACAAGGGC
The DNA here is from genome assembly GCF_039533145.1 of Streptomyces macrosporus. Lineage (NCBI taxonomy): Bacteria > Bacillati > Actinomycetota > Actinomycetes > Kitasatosporales > Streptomycetaceae > Streptomyces > Streptomyces macrosporus. Next base: position 96,220 of record NZ_BAAASZ010000006.1, on the reverse strand, counting down.
ACCAACACGGTCAAGGTCTCCTGTGAGCAGGGCAACCAGTGCGGTTTCGTCCTGGACCAGGTGTGGCTCAAGGAGGGCCACGTCAAGAACTGACCGTCTTCAGGAAGGCCGCGACCGTCTCGGCCATGGCTTCGCGCGCCGGACGCAGGTACTTCCGGGGGTCCACCACGGCGGCGTCCCGCTCCAGGAAGGCGCGGACGGCACCGGTGAAGGAGGCGTTCAGCGCCGTCCCCACGTTGATCTTGGTCATGCCGGCCGCGACGGCCCGTCGCAGCTCCTCGTCCGGTACGCCGGAGGAGCCGTGCAGCACCAGGGGGACGGGGACGGTCCGGCGCAGCTCGCCGATGAGGTCGTGGTCGAGGACGGCGGTGCGCTCGGTCATCGCGTGGGAGCTGCCGACGGCGACGGCGAGCGCGTCCACACCGGTGGCGGCGGTGTACTCCGCGGCCTCGGCCGGATCGGTCCGCGCCCCGGGGGCGTGGGCGTCGAGGGCGGTGCGGTCGGGGTCGCCGGGCTTGCCGCCGACCCGGCCCAGCTCGGCCTCCACCCACATGCCGTGTCCGTGGCCGAAGCGGACGGCCCGCGCGGTGGCCTCGACGTTCCGGGCGTAGGGCAGCTTCGAGGCGTCGAACATCACCGAGCCGAACCCCGCCGCGGGCGCCTGGCGCAGCAGTTCGAAGCTCTCCACGTGGTCCAGGTGGAGGGCGAGCGGCGCGTCGGAGGCCCGTGCCACGGCCGCCGCCGCGGCGGCGACGGGGGCGAGCCGGCCGCCGTGGAACCGCACCGCGTTCTCGGAGATCTGGAGGATCGCCGAGGCGCCCGCGGTCTCCGCCCCGGCGGCGATCGCCTCGGCGTGCTCCAGGGTGACGACGTTGAACGCCGCGACGCCGCGGCCGGCGGCGCGCGCGGCCGTGACGAGTTCTCCGGTGCCGACCAGTGGCATGCCTACTCCGTCCCCGCGGTTCCCGTGCCGCGCCTCACGCCGCCACCATCTGCCGGGTGACGGTCACCGAGGGCAGCAGCTCCTCGTAGGCCGCCCGGTCGAACTCGCCCGCCACCTCGGCCCGCACGGTCGCCGCGGCGAGGGCGGTGGCGCGCACCAGCCGGTCCGGCCAGGACAGCCCCTCGACGAGGCCGGAGAGCAGCGCGGCGACCACGGAGTCGCCCGCGCCGGTCGGGTTGCCGGGCACCCGCCGGGGCGGCTCGACGCGCCAGGTGCCGTCCGGGGTGAGCGCGAGCAGCCCCTCCGCGCCCAGCGAGGCCACGACGGCGTGCGCCCCGCGCCGCCGCGCCAGCCGCGCGGCGTGCAGCGGCTCGGTGCTCCCGGTGATCCCGGTCAGCTCCTCGGCGTTGGGCTTGACGACGTCCGGCCGGGCGGCGAGTCCGCGCCGCAGCGGCTCCCCGCTGGTGTCCAGCACGACGGGCACGCCCGCGGCGCGTGCCGTGCGCACCAGCGTTCCGTACGCGCCGACGGGCACGCCGGGCGGCAGGCTGCCGCAGAGCGCGACGGCGTCGGCGCCGGCGAGGAGTTCGCCGTAGACGGTCAGGAAGCGCTCCCACTCGGCCGGGGATATCGGCGGTCCGGGCTCGTTGAACAGCGTGGCCCCGCCGGGGGCGCCGGGTTCCTCCACGACGCTCACGGTGCGGCGGGTGGTGCCGGCTATGGTCACGAGCGCGTCCCCGACGGGGCCGGCCTCCGTCACCTCCGCCAACAGCTCCCGGACCCTCTCGCCCGTCGGGCCGCCCGCGAATCCGGTCACCAGCGTCTCGTGGCCCAGCGCGGCCAGTACCCGGGCCACGTTCAGCCCTTTGCCGCCCGGGCGCTCGGCGACCTCCCGGACACGGTGGGAGGCGCGGGGTTCCAGGCGGGGAACGCGGTAGGTGACGTCCAGAGCCGCGTTGAGCGTGACGGTCAGGATCATCCGGTTTCCACCTCCCACCGGCGAGTGTGTGAACATTCCGCGGACCTACGGTGACGTAGGGACGCCGACCGCGCGAGCGATCATGCCAAAGCGAAGGCGGTTGGCCCAGGGCTCCGGGACAACCGCCTCACCCGTCGCGGGGAACGATCAGCCCATATCCGGGCGGACCACCCACTCGCCCTTGCGCATGACCCCCGTGAGCCGGTACTCGGCGTCCAGCACCACCAGGTCCGCGTCCTTCCCGGCCTCGATGGACCCCACCCGGTCGGCGACCCCCAGCAGCCGCGCCGGCGTGGTCGACAGGGCCATGACAGCGTCCGGGACGGGCAGGCCGTCCACCGTCACCGCGCGGCGCAGCGCGGTGTCCAGGGTGAGCGTGGAGCCCGCGATCGAGCCGCCCTCCACCAGCCGGGCGACGCCGTCGGTGACCCGCACCTGGAGCGGTCCGAGCGGGTAGACGCCGTCGCCCATGCCGGCCGCCCCCATGGCGTCGGTGACGAACGCCACCCGGTCCGCGCCCGCGCGGGCGAAGGCCAGTTCCAGCACGGCCGGGTGCAGGTGCGTGCCGTCGTTGATCAGCTCGACGGTGACCCGCTCGTCCTCCAGCAGCGCCGCCACCGGACCGGGCGCGCGGTGCAGCAGCGTGGGCATCGCGTTGAACAGGTGCGTGGCGACCGTCGCGCCCGCCTCGACGGCCTCCAGCGTCGCCTCGTACGTGGCGTCCGTGTGGCCGACGGCCGCGATCACCCCGTTGTCGGCGAGCAGCCGCACCGAGTCCAGGCCGCCGGGCAGCTCCGGCGCGAGCGTCACCATCCGCGCCGCGCCGCGCGCCGCGTCCAGCAGCTTGCGGACGTCGGACGGGTGCGGGTCGCGCAGCAGGTCGGGGTCGTGGGCGCCGCAGCGGTGGGGGGAGATGAACGGCCCCTCGAAGTGGATGCCCGCCAGATCGCCCTGCTCGACCAGCTCGGAGAGGACGGCGGCCTGCCGGGCGAGGTCGTCCAGGTCGCCGGTGACGGTGGAGGCGACCATCGTCGTCGTGCCGTGCGCGCGGTGGGTGGCGATCGCCCTGAGCGCCTCCTCGGCGCTGCCGGCGGAGAAGGAGGCACCGCCGCCGCCGTGCACGTGCAGGTCGACGAAGCCCGGCACGATCCAGTGCCCGGCCAGGTCGAGCGTGCCCGGCTCGCCGGGGACGTCGGGGGCGATCCGGGTGCCCTCGACGGTCACCCGACCGTTCTCGGCCACACCGTCCGGCAGGACCACCCGGGCACCGGTCAGCACCGTGCGTCGGGCCCCCGCCGCCTGTGCCGTCGTGGCCGTCTTCGGCTCGGTCGTCAACTCGAAACCTCCGCGGAGAGTAGGTCCCAGGCGAGGAGCCCCGCACCCAGGCACCCGGCGGCGTCCCCCAGGGCCGCCGGAACGATCGTGGGGAGTTGCTGGAAGGTGACCTTGGCGCGCACGGCCTCCCGCAGCGGGGCGAAGAGCGTCTCGCCCGCCTCGGCCAGGCCGCCGCCGACGATCAGCACCCGGGGGTCGAGCAGGGTCAGCGCCGTGACCAGCCCCTCGGCGAGCGCGTCGACCGCCTCGTGCCAGACGGCCGCGGCCCGCGCGTCGCCGGACACCACGGCCGCGGCGGCGTCGGCCGCCGTCGCCCCCGGATCGCCGCACGCGTCGGCCCAGGCCCGGCCGACGGCGGCGGCGGAGGCGAACAGCTCCAGACAGCCGCGCCGTCCGCACCCGCACGCGGGGCCGTCCGGACGCACGGTGATGTGGCCGATCTCGCCCGCGCCGCCGTGGGCGCCGGGCTCCACCCGGCCGTCGATGCCGATGGCCCCGGCGATGCCGGTGCCCAGGGCCACGAAGAGGAAGCGGTCCACGCCCGCGCCCGCCCCGATCCGTCCCTCGGCGAGTCCGCCGGTGCGCACGTCGTGCCCCAGGGCGACCGGGGTGGCGGGCGCGTCCAGCCGCTTGGCGAGCAGCTCGCGCAGGGGGACGTCCCGCCAGCCGAGGTTGGCGGAGTAGACGGCGGTCCCCTCCGCCTCGTCGACGATCCCGGGGACGGCCAGCCCCACGGCCGCGGGCTCCGTGCCGTGGCGCTCGATTCCGGCCTCCCACAGCTCCGCGGCGAACGCGAGCACGCCGTCGACCACGGCCCGCGGCCCGTCGTCCCGGGCGGTGGGCCGCCGCGCCTGGTGCGACAGCGAGTGGTCGGCGCCGACGAGGGCGCCCTTCATCCCGGTCCCGCCCACGTCGAGCGCGACGACGTACGCGGCTGTGGCGTTGTCCCGAGCAGTCACGGACAACAGTCTCCCGTGCCTGCCGGGAAAGGTCTAGTCCACTCGTCGATCTTCCGCCCGCCGGCCGCCGCGGCGCGCCTCCCGACGGGGGGAACGTGCGGAGCGCGCGGCAGCGGACGCGGTCGCGTGTCGGGTCCCGACCGCGCCGTGGGGCGCGGGACCGGCGATCCCGCGCCCCACGGGCTCAGTCGCGGACGATGTTCCCCCGGTCGTCCATCACGGGGTGGATCCGCATGGGCGGCTCCGGGTCGTGGTCGGAGGGGCGGGGCGTCTCGGGGCCGTCCGGGCCGACGCGGATCAGCCGCTCGACGCGGATGATCCGGAAGCAGCGCCCGCGCACCCGCAACTCGTCGCCGGGCGCGGCCCGGTACTTCTCCGCCGCCCGCGCGTACGCGGCGGCCTCCTCGCCGCGGACGCCGTGGAACCTCGGCAGGATGTCGGTCAGGTGGTTCACCAGCGACCGCCGGGCGTCCAGCGGTGTGGGGAGCGAGACGGTCAGCGGCTCCCAGGCGTCCTCCTTCTCCTCGGCGACGGCGAAGGCGGCGGGCAGCAGGACCACCCCGGGATGGGTCTCCAGGGCGCGGAGGGAGTCCTCCCGCACGTCCTTCGGGTAGCGCTCGGACCGGTAGGCGAGCGACAGCACCTCCATGCGCTGGATGCCCTGCATGATGCCGGTGGCGGCGGCGTGGTCGACGACGAAGCCCTTGGTGCGGGAGGGCGACCGGTCGCCGAGGCCGCCGAGGTCCCCGGTCGGCGGCTCGGGGTCGGTGGGGCGGGGCGGCTCCAGCCCCTCGGGGCCGATCCGGGCGAACTCGTCCCCCCGCACGATCCGGTAGCGGGTGTCGCCCACGGCGACCTCGTTCACCGGCCGGGTGTCCAGCCGGGCGACGGCGGCCAGCAGCCGGCGGCGCAGCTTCCGGTCCTCCGTGTCGTCCCTGGCCGTGAACCACAGGTACGAGTTGAGCGAGTCCCGGGCGAGCTGCGGGAAACCGGAGTCCATGTCGCTCAGCAGCCGCCAGCGCGACCCGTCCTCCGGCCGCTGCTCGGCGAAACCGAACACGGGTCCCCTGACCACGACGCTCGGGTAGCGCACGGACGCCCGGAGGGTGTCGTACTCGGTGACCTGCGAGACGGGGTCGTCCTGGAGGCCGACCCGGATGGTCAGGTGGGCGGGCGGTTTCTCACGGTGGTCCTTCATGCGCACAGTGTGTTCGCCCGGTCGCGCGGCGTCAGCCGAATCGGGGTTTCGGCCCGCGACCGGGGAGCGCGGAACGTCGCGTGACGGCGCGTCAGGGCAGGATCACGCTGCGGGTGAGGTTGCGGGGGCGGTCCGGGTCGGCGCCGGCGGCCTCGGCGAGGGCGACCGCCAGGCGCTGGGCGCGGATCAGGTCGGCCATGGGGTCGAGCGCCCGCTCGCCGGTGCCCGCGCAGTCGGAGTCCGCCAGCAGGGTGCCCCCCACCCCGGCGATGTCGCCGGAGAGCCCCTCCGGCAGGGAGCCCAGCAGCCAGGCGACCCGGCCCGGGCCGGTGATCGCGATGGGCCCGTGGCGGTACTCCATCGCCGGGTACGCCTCCGTCCACGCCCCGGCCGCCTCGCGCATCTTCAGCGCCGCCTCCAGGGCCAGGCCGTACGTCCAGCCACGGCCCAGGAACGTCCACTGCTCGGCGGTGAGCACCGCCTCCGGCAATGGCTGGGTGACGGCCAGCTCCGCGTCGACCGCCGCCCGGTCGACCGGCTTCACCCCGGCCGGGAGCTCGCCGTGCCGCTCCAGGCCCGCGCGCAGCAGCGCCAGCGCCGTCGTCGCGAAACGGGTCTGGACGACGGACTCCTCGTCCGCCCAGTCCAGGACGGCGACGCGGTCCGCGGCGTCCACGACCGGCGTCGCCGGGTCGGCGGTCAGGGCGGTGGTGGGGACGCGGCCCGCCAGCGCGGCCAGCAGGTCCAGCACCTCGGAGGTGGTGCCGGAGCGGGTGATCGCCACGACGCGGTCGTACGCGCGCCCCCTCGGGAACTCCGACGAGGCGAAGGCGTCCGTCTCGCCCTGCCCGGCCGCCTCGCGCAGCGCCGCGTACGCCTGGGCCATGAACCACGAGGTGCCGCAGCCCGTCACCGCCACCCGCTCGCCCGGGCGCGGCAGCGCGTCGGCGGCGTCCGCCGCCGCTTCGGCCGCCCGCCGCCAGGAACTCGGCTGGGTGGCGATCTCGGCGGCGGTACGGGACTGCTCTGCGGCGGCCATGCGAGGGCTCCTCGAAACGGGGTGGCGTGCGGTCGGCGGGTGATCTCTTCCCGTGGGTACAAGCACGTGGATAGCAGCCCCGACCTGGGGGGTGAAGGACCGTTGCCGAAGCGATACGCGGCGTGGCGCGGCCCCCGGAACGGGCGGGGGAAGCCGGGATGCGGTGTCGGAGAGCGGCAGTAGGTTGGAGAGATGAGCACCGGGAGCGAGCGGCCGAACGAGGGCGCCGGCCTGTCCGAGCGGGACGAGGCCGTGCTCGCCATCGAGCGGCGCGGCTGGCCCGGCCCGGGTGCCAAGGAGCGGGCGATCCGCGAGCGCCTGGGGATCTCGCCCACCCGGTACTACCAGCTCCTCAACGCCCTGCTGGACGACCCGCGCGCCCTCGCCCACGACCCGGTCACGGTCAACCGCCTCCGGCGCCGCCGGGACGAGCGGCGCGACCGGCGGGGATAGCGCCGGGGGCCGGAACGGTCCGGAACGGGGCCGGAACGGGCGGAGATGGGGCGCCCGGCACCGGGTAGTGTCCCGAGCATGGGCAGCCACTCCTCTCACTCCCTTCCCGAGCAGCTCCCCGAACCGACCACCCCCGCCGGACGCGACGGTCTCGCCGCGCTGCTGGCCGACCCCGGGCGGGCCGTGGTCGCCCTCGACTTCGACGGCACGCTCGCCCCGATCGTCCCCGACCCCGACCAGGCCCGCGCCCACCCGGACGCCGTGCCCGTCCTGGCCCGGCTGGCACCCGTGCTGCGGTCCGTCGTCATCGTCACCGGACGCCCGGCCGAGATCGCGGTGCGCCACGGCGGCTTCGCCGGGGTGCCGGGCCTGGAGCACCTGGTGGTGCTCGGCGCGTACGGCGCGGAGCGCTGGGACGCGGCGACGGGCGAGACGCGCACCCCGCCGCCCCACCCCGGCGTGGCGGCCGTGCGGAAGGAACTGCCGGGCGTGCTGGAGGAGGCGGGCGCCCCGGAGGGCATCCGGATCGAGGACAAGGGCCGGGCCGTCGCCGTCCACACCCGCCGCGCCGCCGATCCCACGGCGGCCTTCGAGCTGCTGCGCGAGCCCCTGCGCGGGCTGGCCGAGCGGCACGGCCTGGCCGTCGAGCCCGGCCGGTTCGTCCTGGAGCTGCGGTCCCCGGGCGTGGACAAGGGCAGGGCCCTGGCGGACTTCCTCCGCGAGACGGGCGCCGGCTCGGTGCTCTACGGCGGCGACGACCTGGGCGACCTCGCCGCGTACGACGCGGTGGACCGGCTCCGCGCCGAGGGCGTCCCCGGCGTGCTGGTGTGCAGCGGCAGCGAGGAGGTCACCGCGCTGGCCGAACGGGCGGATCTGGTCGTCGACGGCCCGTCCGGGGTCGTCGGGCTGCTGGGGCGGCTGGCGGACGTCCTGGCGGACTGACGGGCCGCCCGGCACGGGCGGGACGGTCCGGGCCGGTGCCCCGCTCCGGCGAGCGGGGCACCGGCCCGGGAAGCTCTTTCCGCGGGTGGCGCCGCGGGTCAGCGCCGCAGGGCGTTCAACTGGTCGGTGAACCAGGCCGTGGGCGGCAGCGCGGTGGCCGCGGCGGCGAGCCGCTTGGTGCGCTCGGCGCGCTCGCCCGCGTCCATGGACAGCGCCCGGTGGAGGGCGTCGGCGGTGGCGCCGATGTCGTACGGGTTGACGGTGATCGCGTCCTCGGCCAGCTCGGCGAACGCCCCGGCCTCGCGGGAGAGCACCAGCGCGCAGCCGTGGTCGGAGACCACCGGGATCTCCTTGGCGACCAGGTTCATGCCGTCCCGGATGGGGTTGACCAGGGCGACGTCGGCCAGCCGGTACGCCGCGAGGGAGCGCGCGAAGTCGTCCTTGACGTGGAGGACGACCGGCGTCCAGTCCTCCGTGCCGTACACCGCGTTGATCTCCTCGGCCACCCGGGAGACCTCCGCGGTGTAGTCGCGGTAGACGGCCAGGTCCTGCCGGGAGGGGTAGGCGAAGGCGACGTGGACGACCCGGCCGTGCCACTCGGGGTGGTCGTCCAGCAGCCGGCGGTAGGCGAGCAGGCCGCGGACGATGTTCTTGGACAGCTCCGTGCGGTCCACCCGGACGATCGCCTTCCGAGCGTTTCCGTCCCCGTCGCGGCCGATCTGCTCGCGCAGCGCGGCCATCCGCTCGTCCACGTCCGGGCGCCGGGAGCGCTCGCGCAGGAAGTCCGCGTCGGCGCCCAGGCCGTGGACGCCTATCCGCGTCGCGCGGCCCTCGTGCACCACCACCATCTCGCCGTCGTCGTCCACGGAGACCTCCGCGCCCAGCAGCTTCACGCAGCACTCGGTGAACGCGTTGGCCCAGCGCTGGGTGAGGAAGGCCGCGCGGTCGGCGCCCAGGACGCCGCGCAGCACCTCGGCGGCCACTCCGCCGTCCGGGTCGTCCGGCAGCATCCGGAAGTAGTCCGGCGGCGCCCAGGGGGTGTGCGAGAAGTGCCCGATGCGCAGGTCGGGCCGCCGCTCGCGGAGCATGCCGGGGACGAGGGTGAGGTGGTAGTCCTGCACCAGGACCGCCGCGCCCTCGGCGGCCTCCTCGGCGAGGGCGTCGGCGAACGCCGCGTTGTACGTCTCGTAGGAGCGCCACTGCCGCTCGAACTCCGTGTCGAAGACGGGCTCCAGCGGGGTCTGGTACAGCATGTGGTGGACGAACCACAGCACGGAGTTCGCGATGCCGTTGTAGGCGTCCGCGAAGACCTCCGGGGCCAGGTCCAGCATCCGCACCGTCTGGCCGCCGGTGTCGGCCGGGTCGAGCCTGCCGTCCGTGCGGCGGACGGCCTCGCGGTCGCCGTCCCCCAGCGCCGCGCACACCCACACCGCGTCGCCCTTGACGGTCGACAGGCCGGAGACCAGCCCGCCGCCGCCGCGTTTGGCGGTCAGCTCGCCTCTCTCCCCGACCGTGTAGGAGACGGGTCCGCGATTGGACGCGACGAGTACCTGGTGCCGAGTGACCATGACCGGAACCTAGCCGCTGTCCGGACCGCGCAAACGTGCGGTTCTCGTCACACGGCGTCCGTGTTCTGCCAGGTGGGCCGGTACGGGCCGGTAACCGCACGAGTGGCCGCGGGACGTTCCGGGTGCGCCGGGAGGACCCGGGCGCGCGGCGGCGCGCCCCGGTGCGCGCCGGCGGGGCCGGGACGCACCGGGGCGGCGCGGTGCCCTCAGGCCGCGTGGCGCCGGGCGGCGTACTCCGGGACCGTGCGCATCGGCGGACGTTCCTCGGTGTCCACCGGGTGGGTGCGCGGAACGAAGCTCCCGTCGGGGCCGCGTTCGAACTGGGTCAGCTCCGGGCGTATGAGCGGGCCGCGCGCCAGCCGCGCGTGGGCCGTGCGGTATATGGCGGCGGCCATCCGGCCCAGGGCGGGGCCGTCCTGGTTGCGGTGCTTGCGCACGCCCACGTCGACCTGGCCGAGCGCGTCGAGCCCGACGGTGCGCAGCGCGTCCACCAACAGGCCCAGTTCGACGCCGTAGCCGACGGGGAAGCTCAGCCGCTCCAGCAGGGAGCGCCGGGCCGCGTACTCCCCGCCCAGTGGCTGGACGAAACCCGCCAGCTGTGGCCAGTACAGGTTGATCAGGGGCCGCGCGACCAGTTCGGTGACCCGGCCGCCTCCCACCGGGGCGTTCCCGATCGCGCGGTCGTACATCGCCTTGACCAGCGCCAGGTCGGGCTCGGTCAGCAGCGGGCCCACGATGCCCGAGACGAAGGCCGGGTCGAAGTCCCGCAGGTCCGCGTCGACGAAGCAGACGATCTCCCCGCTGGTGACCATCAGCGACCGCCACAGCACCTCGCCCTTGCCCGGCAGCGCGGGCAGCCGGGGCAGGACGTCGTCCCGGTGGACCACCCGCGCGCCCGCGGCCGCGGCGACCGCGGAGGTGCGGTCGGTGGAGCCGGAGTCCATCACGACCAGTTCGTCGACCAGGGGCGTCTCCTCGGTCATCAGCTCGCGGCGGATCGCGGCGACGATGTCCCCGACCGTCGCCTCCTCGTTCAGTGCCGGAAGCACCACACTCACCCGCCCTGCCGGTCCCGCCGCCCGCTTCGCGGCCAGCAGCCGGGGCAGCGGGCGGTCGACAGCGCTCCAGGAGCGTCGTTCCAGCCAGCGGTCGACCTCGTCCAGCACGTGTCGCCTCCCTAATCCTCGGCGTCCTGGGTGTTCCCGGCGCCCCGGGCATTCTGCGGGAGCCGGGTCACCCGGGCGCTCTCGGCATCGGTGGTGAAGGGTTCGTGATCGGTTGGCGATCGGTCGGCGGCGGGTCGGCGGTCGGTTCGCGGTCGCCCGCCGCCGACCGCCGGTGCCGTGTTCCCCGGCCTCCGGTCCCGGAACGTCCGTGCGGCTTCCGAGTGTGTTCCTGTGCGTGTCCCGTGTGCGGCTCCGTGGGCGGTTCGTCTCGCGGTTCGGACGGCGGACCTGAACGGTGGAGGCGTCGGTTACAGTCTTGGACAACGCGCGGGAGTTCCGCATCTCGAGGGACCGGCGTGCACAAACGCCCCGGCCACGGTAACGGCCGGGTGCCATAGAGCAGCTCATCCAGAGGGGCAGAGGGAACGGCCCGTTGAAGCCCCGGCAACCCTCCCGCCGGCACTCGTTCGTCACGGTCGAGGCCACGGTGGGGAAGGTGCCAATTCCGGCCCGGACGAAAGACGTCCCGGGGAAGATGAGGAGAAAGGGCCTCGCCATCCATGGCTGTGCAAACCGTTGCAGGCAGCACCGATATCTCGCTCGGCCCCGCCGTCGCGCTCTCCTGTCGCGAGTGCGGCGAACGTTTCCCGCTCGGTCCGATCTTCGCCTGTGAGATGTGTTTCGGGCCGCTGGAGATCGCGTACGACCTGCCCGAGGGGGACCCGGAGGGCCTGCGGAAGCGGATCGAGGCCGGGCCGAACAACATCTGGCGCTACGCCCCGCTGCTGCCCGTGCCCGCCGACGTGGCGGAGAAGCCCAACACGAACCCGGGCTTCACCAAGCTGGTGAAGGCCGACCGTCTCGCCCGCGAGTTGGGCGTCACCGGCGGTCTGTACGTCAAGGACGACTCCGGCAACCCGACGCACTCCTTCAAGGACCGGGTGGTCGCCATCGCCGTCGAGGCCGCCCGCGCCTTCGGCTTCACCACCCTCTCGTGCTCCTCCACCGGCAACCTGGCCGGCGCCGTCGGCGCCGCCGCTGCCCGCGCCGGATTCCGCTCCTGCGTCTTCATCCCGCACGACCTGGAGCAGGGCAAGGTCGTGATGGCCGCGGTCTACGGCGGCGACCTGGTCGGCATCGAGGGCACCTACGACGACGTGAACCGCTTCTGCTCCGAGCTGATCGGCGATCCCGCGGGCGAGGGCTGGGGCTTCGTCAACGTCAACCTCCGCCCCTACTACGCCGAGGGCTCCAAGACCCTGGCGTACGAGATCTGCGAGCAGCTCGGCTGGAAGCTGCCGGACCAGCTCGTCGTCCCGATCGCCTCCGGCTCCCAGCTCACCAAGATCGACAAGGGGCTGCGCGAGCTGATCCGGCTGGGGCTGGTCGAGGACAAGCCGTACCGGATCTTCGGCGCCCAGGCCGAGGGTTGCTCGCCGGTGTCGCGGGCCTTCAAGGACGGCCACGACGTGGTGCGGCCGGTGCGGCCGGACACCATCGCCAAGTCCCTGGCCATCGGCAACCCGGCCGACGGCCCGTACGTCCTGGACATCGCGCGCCGCACCGGCGGTGCCGTGGAGGACGTGGACGACGGACGGATCGTCGAGGCGATCAAGCTGCTGGCGCGCACCGAGGGCATCTTCGCGGAGACCGCGGGCGGCGTGACCGTCGGCGTGACGAAGAAGCTCCTCGAGGAGGGCGTGCTCGACCCGTCCCTGACCACCGTCGTCCTCAACACCGGCGACGGCCTGAAGACCCTGGACGCGGTGGCGTCGACCACCGGACCGTCCGCGATCATCCGTCCGAACCTGGACTCCTTCCGAGAGGCTGGCCTGGCATGAGTGTCTCCGTCCGTATCCCGACGATCCTGCGCACGTACACCGGGGGCCGGGCCGAGGTGACGGCCGAGGGCGCGACGCTGGCCGAGGTCCTGGCGGACCTGGAGAAGAACCACCAGGGCATATCCGCCCGGGTGCTGGACGACTCCGGCAAGCTGCGCCGCTTCGTGAACGTCTACGTCGACGACGACGACGTCCGCTTCTCCGAGGGCCTCCAGACGCCGACGCCGGACGGCGCGAACGTCTCGATCATCCCGGCCGTCGCGGGCGGCTGCTGACGGCGCCCCGAGGGCCCGCGCGAGGCGGCCCCGTCTCCCGGCGGAACCGGCCGGGAGCGGGGCCGTCGGCGTGCGCGCCCCCCGCGGGCGCCTGACCCCGGCGATGAGTGGAATTGTCAATTCCGCCCTCTCGGGAACGGTAGAGTGAGCGTGCCTCCCCCCGAATGCGCACTCCGCGCCCATAAGAACGCGACAACTTGTCCGCACATTCGCTGCCGCAATTGTCGTGTTGGTCCGCTATGCCCGGCCCGAGTTGCCCTGCTTTCCTGCCGTTCATGTGCTTATCGGCAATCCGGCGTGACCGGAATTCTCGTCTGAGAGACCTGTTGCGGAGGGCTTCCGCCCAGATACATTCGGCCGCGGTCGACGCGTTCCGGCGCACACCCCCTCTCGCCGGGGGGTGACATCTGACCCGGGTCCGCGGAGTGTGGACTCGTGCAAGGGCCAGCAATAGGGGAGTTAGGAATGGCTCAAGGCACCGTCAAGTGGTTCAACGCGGAGAAGGGATACGGCTTCATCGCGGTCGACGGTGGTGCGGACGTGTTCGTCCACTACAGCGCGATCCAGATGGACGGCTACCGCACCCTTGAGGAAGGACAGCGGGTTGAATTCGAGATCTCGCAGGGTCAGAAGGGTCCGCAGGCGGACATGGTCCGCGTGACGGCCTGAAGCGCCGGCCACTCGCACCACGAGCAGTAGTAGACGGCACAGGAGGGTCCGCACCCCGGAGGGGTGCGGACCCTCCGTCGTGTCCGGCACACCGCGCGCGGTCGTGCGCCCTCGCCGCGTCCCCCGGCGTCCCCCGGCGTCTCCCGGGGGCCCCTGACGTCTCCCGGCGTCCCCCGGCACGCTCTGGTGGCCTCCGGTGTCCTCCTCTCCTTCCGCTCCTCCCCTTCCGCTCCCCTCCCGTCGTCCTCGGCCGTCCTCCGTCGTCCTCCGGCGCCCTCTCCCGTCCCCCGTCCGCCTCCCGTGTCCCGCCGCCCCCTCCCGAGCGGGCGCGCGGGGCGCGAGCGCCCGGACGCGCTTGCACTCGGAGGGGTCGAGTGCTAATCATTGGCGTTAGCACTCTGAAGGTGAGAGTGACAGAACGAGGACCGGTTCGGTGAGGTGCGCAAGCCCGGTGGAGCAGGGAACCCCGGGAGTGCGGGCCGTCCGTCGCGGGCGCCAGAGCGGTCCGGAGAAATCCTCCCCCAGCCTTCGGGCCGGGGGGACCCCCAAAGTCTGGGAGGACCACTTCACATGGCCAAGATCATCGCGTTCGACGAGGAGGCGCGGCGCGGCCTCGAGCGCGGTATGAACCAGCTCGCCGACGCCGTCAAGGTCACGCTCGGCCCCAAGGGCCGCAACGTCGTCCTTGAGAAGAAGTGGGGCGCCCCCACGATCACCAACGACGGTGTGTCCATCGCCAAGGAGATCGAGCTCGAGGACCCGTACGAGAAGATCGGTGCCGAGCTGGTCAAGGAGGTCGCCAAGAAGACGGACGACGTCGCCGGTGACGGTACGACCACCGCGACCGTCCTCGCCCAGGCGCTCGTCCGCGAGGGTCTGCGCAACGTGGCCGCCGGTGCCAACCCCATGGCCCTCAAGCGCGGCATCGAGAAGGCCACCGAGGCCGTCTCCGCCGCCCTGCTGGAGCAGGCCAAGGAGGTCGAGACCAAGGAGCAGATCGCTTCGACCGCCTCCATCTCCGCCGCCGACACCCAGATCGGCGAGCTGATCGCCGAGGCGATGGACAAGGTCGGCAAGGAAGGCGTCATCACCGTCGAGGAGTCGCAGACCTTCGGCCTGGAGCTCGAGCTCACCGAGGGCATGCGCTTCGACAAGGGCTACATCTCCGCCTACTTCGCCACCGACATGGAGCGGATGGAGGCGGTCCTGGAGGACCCCTACATCCTGATCGCCAACCAGAAGATCTCCGCGGTCAAGGACCTGCTGCCGCTCCTGGAGAAGGTCATGCAGGCCGGCAAGCCGCTGCTGATCATCGCCGAGGACGTCGAGGGCGAGGCCCTGTCGACCCTGGTGGTCAACAAGATCCGCGGCACCTTCAAGTCCGTCGCCGTCAAGGCTCCGGGCTTCGGCGACCGCCGCAAGGCCATGCTGGGCGACATCGCCATCCTCACCGGCGGCCAGGTCATCTCCGAGGAGGTCGGCCTCAAGCTGGAGAACGCCGGCCTGGAGCTGCTGGGCCGCGCCCGCAAGGTCGTCATCACCAAGGACGAGACCACCATCGTCGACGGTGCCGGTGACAGCGAGCAGGTCAACGGCCGGGTCAACCAGATCCGCGCCGAGATCGAGAGCTCCGACTCCGACTACGACCGCGAGAAGCTCCAGGAGCGTCTGGCGAAGCTGGCCGGCGGCGTGGCCGTCATCAAGGCCGGTGCCGCCACCGAGGTGGAGCTGAAGGAGCGCAAGCACCGCATCGAGGACGCCGTCCGCAACGCGAAGGCCGCCGTCGAGGAGGGCATCGTCGCCGGTGGTGGCGTGGCCCTGCTGCAGGCGTCCAACGTCTTCGAGAAGCTGGAGCTGGAGGGCGACGAGGCCACCGGTGCCGCCGCCGTCAAGGCCGCTCTGGAGGCTCCGCTGAAGCAGATCGCGGTCAACGCCGGCCTGGAGGGCGGCGTCATCGTGGAGAAGGTGCGCAACCTGACCCCGGGCCACGGTCTGAACGCCGCGACCGGTGAGTACGTGGACATGATCGCCGAGGGCATCATCGACCCGGCCAAGGTCACCCGCTCCGCGCTGCAGAACGCCGCCTCCATCGCGGCGCTCTTCCTCACCACCGAGGCCGTCATCGCCGACAAGCCGGAGAAGGCCGCGGCCGGTGCCGACGCCGCCGCCGGCGGCATGGGCGGTGGCATGGACTTCTGATCCGCCTCCAGCGGATCGGCGGTTCCCGCCGCGCGTACCGCTCGCGGTGCGCGACCAGGCCACGAGGGCGGCACCCCCGTACGGGGGTGCCGCCCTTCGCCCTGTTGTCCAGGATGTGAGATTTTGCACCGGGTGAAGACTGTTCCGGAGCGCGTCCCGGCGGATAACCTCCCGGGTGCGACCAAGCAGAAGGCTTAATTCCGCAGCCTGTCGCAGCGCCGGCCCTTCCCCCGATCCCTGGACGACAACGGATGAGTACGCTCGACACACTGATCGTCGAGATCAACGACCACTTCTGGACCTACCTGCTGATTCCCCTGGTGGCCGTGGCGGGCCTCTACTTCACCCTCCGCTCACGGGCCCTGCAGATCCGACTCCTGCCGGAGATGTTCCGGGTCGTCAGGGAACGGCCGCAGCCCGGTGCCGACGGCACCAAGCCCGTCTCCGCCTTCGGCGCCTTCAGCATCTCCGCCGCCGCCCGGATCGGCACCGGCAACATCGCCGGCGTCGCGAGCGCCATCACCGTCGGCGGCGCGGGCGCGGTCTTCTGGATGTGGGTCATGGCGATCGTCGGCAGCGCCTCCGCCTTCGTGGAGGCCGCGCTCGCCCAGCTCTACAAGGTGCGCGACCGCGACGAGAACGGCAAGGGCACCTACCGCGGCGGCCCCGCGTACTACATGCAGCGCGGCCTGGGCAAGCGCTGGGTCGGCGTGCTCTTCGCCGTGGTCATCACCGTGACCTTCGGACTCGTCTTCACGGCCGTCCAGTCCAACACCATCGCCTCGGTGACCGCCGGCTCCCTCGGCACCGGAGGCGACGGCGGGCCGGCCTGGTTCGCCCCGACCGTCGGCGTGGCGCTCGCGGCGCTGCTCGGGCTCTCCGTCTTCGGCGGGGTCCGGCGGATCGCCTCGGTCACCCAGGTGCTCGTCCCGGTGATGGCCCTGATCTACCTGCTGCTCGCCCTGGTCGTCGTCGCCCTCAACGTCTCCGAGATCCCCCGGGTCGTCGCGGACATCGTCGGCGGCGCCTTCGGTATCCGCGAGGTCGTGGGCGGCGGCGTCGGCGCGGCGATCCAGCAGGGCGTGCGCCGCGGCATGTTCTCCAACGAGGCCGGCCTCGGCTCGGCGCCGAACGCGGCCGCCGCGGCCGAGACCTCCCACCCGGTCAAGCAGGGTCTGGTGCAGGCCCTGGGGGTCTTCTTCGACACCCTGGTGGTCTGCTCGGCGACCGCCTTCCTCATCCTCTCCGCCAACCCGGACCTCTCCGGCCGGCAGGGCGCCGACCTCACCCAGTCCGCGCTCCAGGACACCCTGGGCGCCTGGGCGGGCCACCTGCTGACGCTGGTGGTCTTCCTGGTGGCCTTCACCTCGATGATCGGCAACTACTACTACGGCGAGTCCAACATCGAGTTCATCACCCACCGGCGCTCGGTCATGACCGGCTACCGCGGACTGGTCCTCGTCGCCACCTTCCTCGGCGCGCTGGGCTCGGTGAGCGTGGTGTGGAACCTCGCCGACGTCACCATGGGCGTCATGGCCCTGGTCAACCTGCTGTCCATCCTGCCGCTGTCGGTGATCGCCTTCCGACTGCTGGACGACTACCTCGCACAGCGCCGTGCCGGCCTGGACCCGGTCTTCACGCGCGACCGCCTGCCGGGCCTGACGGGAGTGGAGTGCTGGGAGCCCGTGCCCTCCGTCGCGTCGGAGCGCGGCGGGGAGGCGGCGGACACCGGGGCCCGCTGACCCGGTACGCGAGCAGGCCACGAGGGCGGCACTCCCGTACGGGGGTGCCGCCCTTCGGCCTTTCCGCCGCCGGGCGGGCGGGGGGGCGTACGGCCGCGGTGTGGGAACCGGCGGGCAGCCCTCTCAGGCGCGCGCCGCCTCCAGCGCGGCGCGCAGGTGTCCCCCCGACTCCCGCAGCAGACGCTCGGCGGTGGGGCCGTCCACCTCGCCCAGGATGGTGAGGATGGCGTTCTTCACCTCGCCGTCGGTGGCGGCGAGCGCCGACTCGATCCGCTCGTCGCTCGCGCCCGTGGCGAGCGAGACGATCCGGCGCGAGCGGGCCTGGAGCTTGTCGTTGGAGGCCCGGACGTCGACCATCAGGTTCCCGTACGTCTTGCCCAGCCGGATCATGGTGATGGTCGAGATCATGTTGAGGACCAGCTTCTGGGCCGTGCCCGCCTTGAGCCGGGTGGACCCGGTCAGCAGCTCCGGCCCGACGACGACCTCGATGCCGTGCTCGGCCGCCGCCGTCAGCGGCGATCCGGCGTTGCAGGACAGCCCGACCGTCAGCGCCCCCCGCCGGCGCGCGTGCTCCACCGCGCCGACGGCGTACGGGGTGCGCCCGGAGGCCGAGACGCCGACCACCACGTCGTCCGGGCCCACCCCCAGCCCGTCCAGGTCGGACGCGGCGAGGTCGCCGCGGTCCTCGGCGCCCTCGACCGCGCGCACCAGCGCCGTCGGGCCGCCCGCGACCAGGCCGACGACCTGGGAGGGATCGGTGTTGAAGGTGGGAGGGCACTCGCTGGCGTCCAGCACGCCCAGCCGGCCGGCCGTCCCCGCACCCGCGTAGATCAGTCGGCCGCCCCGCGACATCCGGGCGGCGGTGGCGTCGATGGCGTCGGCGATGCGCGGCAGCTGCGTGGCGACGGCGGCGGGAACGGTGGCGTCCTCTCCGTTCATGATCCTGGCGATCTCCAGGGTGGGCAGCCGGTCGATGTCGGCCAGGTCCGTGCGGAACGCCTCGGTGGTGAGCGTCTCCAGCTCGGCGCGCAGCCGGTCGTACGGGCGGTGCGAGGCGTCGTCGGCGGTCGGAGAGGTCATCGGGATGCGGCTCTTTCCGTTGCTTCCGTGGTGCCGGGGCCGGCCTCCCGTGCCGGCGCCCGGACGTGGGTGGGGGGTGGGGCGACGCTGTGTGCCGTGCGGTGGGAGTTCGGCGCGGGTCAGCGCTGCCGGGGGGCGTGGCGGTGGGCCAGCGCCTCGTAGGAGGCCGACAGCGCGGGGGCGGCGGTCTCGTAGGTGCGCTGTGCCACGCCGATGAACAGGCAGTCCACGACGAGGAGTTGGCTGGTCCGGCTGGACATGGCCGCCGGGCGCAGCTCGCTCTCGCGCGCCGTGGAGGTGGTCAGGACGTGGTCGGCGTACTGGGCGATCTCCCCGTCCGGGCGCCCGGTGATCGCCACGGTGGTGGCGCCGTGGTCGAAGGCGACGCGCAGCGGTTCGATCACGTCCACCGTACGGCCGGAGTGCGTGATCGCTATGGCGACGTCGCCGGAGCGGAGCTGGACGGCGGTGGTGACCGCCAGGTGCGGATCGGCGTGGGCGTGGGCGACCAATCCGATGCGCAGCAGCTTCTGCACCAGGTCCTGGGCGACCAGGGCGGAGGCGCCCACGCCGTAGACGTCGATGCGGCGGGCGCCGGCCATCGCGGTCACGGCCGCCTCCACCTGGCCCGGGTCCAGTCCGGCGGCGGTGTCGGCGAGGGTCTGCCGCTCGTCGTGGGCGAGCTTGGCGATGACGTCCTCGATGGGGTCGTCCACGGCGATGTCGGCGGTGACCGAGGGCGCGGCGCCGGACGCCTGCTGCGCGGCGAGCCCGGCCAGCGCCAGCCGCAGGTCCCGGTAGCCGGGGTAGCCCAGGAGGCGCGAGGTCCGTACGACGGTGGCCTCGCTGGTGCCGGTGCGCTCGGCGAGGCCGGTGACGGTGAGCTGCGCGCACCCGGCCGGGTCGCCGGCGACGGCCTCGGCGACGCGCTGCATGGAGCGGGTCATCGAAGGAGCCATGGTGCGCACCTTGGCCGCGAGGGCGGCGGGCCCGGGCGGACCGGGGCGACGGCCCGGCGCGGCGTCGCGCGCCGGGCTGGCGAAACTTTCCTTCACGCTGTTGTTCACAGGGCGGAAGGTATTTTCGCGAGGGAGGGCCGTCAAGACCCCCGTGCCGCGTCCCGTCCGGCACGGTGCTCCGCTCGATCTGCTCCAATGGAGGGGTTATGACAGAGCAGCAGCCCACCCCTCCCGCCCTCGAACAGGCCCTCCACACCGCCCGGGCGCTCGTCCTCGCCGACCTCGCCGCCGACGGCATCGCCGAGGCCGAGATCGTCTCCCTGGTGGAGGACGCGGTCTCCCACCGCCGGTGGTGGGTCGAACAGTGGCCGGAGGGCGCCTCCTTCCTGGCGGGCCTGGTCGCCCAGGACGTCCAGGACGCGCTGCTGGACCGCTACGGCCGCTGGCCGTCCTGCCCGGTGTGCTCCGGCTCGGAGCGGCACGCGCTCGACGTCGAACCGGAGCTGGGCCCGGACCCGCACTGGGTGTGCGGCCGGACGGCGACGGCGGTGGCGCCGGTGGGGAAGCTGGGACGGGCCTGACACGTGACCGTCTACATCGACCCGCCCGTCTGGCCCGGCCACGGCAGAGTGTGGTCGCACCTGGTCAGCGACGTCTCCTACGAGGAACTGCACGCGTTCGCCGCCGCCCTCGGCTGCCCGCCGCGCGCCTTCGACCGCGACCACTACGACGTGCCCGGCACGCACTACGAGCGGGCGGTGCGGCTGGGCGCGGTCGAGGTGGGCAGCAAGGAGCTGCTGCGGCGGTTGACGGAGGCGGGGCTGCGCCGGCGCAAGCCGCCGCGCCGGGGCGCGGCGGCCACCCCGTCCCGACCGTCCTGACTCAGGTCGCCGGGATGCCCAGGGCCAGGATCGCGGTGTCGTCCTCCAGCCCCTCCCCGAAGCCCTCCAACAGCTTGGAGATCGCGGCGACCGCCTCGGACGCCCCGGCCGGCGCCAGCTCGTCGGCGAAGGCCAGCAGCGCCTCCTCCCCGTACCGGCCGCCGGAGTCGTCGGTGCGGGCCTCGGTCAGCCCGTCGGTGTACAGCATCAGGGTGTCGCCGGGGCCCAGGCGCACGTCGGTGGCGACGAAGCGGGCGTCGGGCAGCGGGCCGACGAGCTGGCCGCCGGGGGTGTGGACGTACCCGGCGGTGCCGTCGGCGCGCAGCAGCAGCGCCGGGGGGTGGCCGCCGGAGGCGAGGGTGAGCGAGCAGCCGCCGTCGTCGGGGGCGAGCACGCCGAAGACGACGGTGCAGTAGCGCGGGGCGTCGCCCTGGTTCTCGTGGTGGAGGACGGTGTTGAGGTTGGCCAGCACACTGAGCGGGTCGGGGTCGTAGACGCTCGCGGAGCGCAGGGTGTAGCGGGTGAGGGAGGTCAGGGCCGCCGCGCCCGCGCCCTTGCCGGACACGTCGCCCAGGAAGATCCCCCACCGGCCGCCGGCGAGGGGGAACAGGTCGTAGAAGTCGCCGCCGACCTCGTCCGTCGAGGCGGTGTGGTAGTGCGAGGCGACTTCGGCGCCCGGCACCTCGGGCAGGGTCGGGGGCAGCAGGCTGCGCTGGAGGGTGGTGGCCAGGCGCTGGACGCGTTCGCGCTCGCGTTCGGCCTCCCGACGGGCGCGCAGCAGCTCGCGCTCGTAGGAGCGGCGGTCGCGGGCGTCGAAGACGGTGGTGCGGATCAGCAGGGGCCGGCCGTCGGGGGAGTGCTTGACCCGGGAGGTGACCAGCACCGGCAGCCGTCCGCCGTCCGCCGTCCTCATCTCCAGGGCGATCCCGCCGATGTGGCCCTGCATGTGGAGCAGCGGGGCGAAGTGGGTCTCGTGGTAGAGCCGGCCGCCGACGGTGAGCAGGTCGGCGAAGGAGCGGCGGCCGACCAGCTCCTCGCGGGTGCGGCCGAGCCAGGTCAGCAGCGTGGTGTTGACCTTGGCGATCGTCCCGTCCATGAGGGTGGACAGGTAGCCGCAGGGGGCGTTCTCGTACAGGTCCTCGGCGCTCTCGCGGAGCTCCTCGGCGTTGTTCCGCAGCAGCTCGGAGACGGTTTCGGCGGCCGTGTCGCCCTCCCCGCCGCCTCCGGGGCCCGGGGAGGGTCCCGCGCGGGACGTCACCGATCCCTCGCGAAGGAGGCGATGGCCTCGGCCGTGGCCTCGGGGGCGCTCAGCTGCGGGCAGTGCCCGGTGGCGTCCAGGGTGACCAGGACGGAGCCCGGAATCCGGTCGCGGACGAACTCGCCCACCTCCGGCGGGGCGATCGCGTCGGGCACGCACCGGATCACCAGCGTCGGCACGCTCACCCCGGCCAGGTCGTCCCGGTTGTCGGAGAGGAACGTGGTCCGGGCGAAGACGCGCGCCATGTCCGGGTCGGTGCGGCAGAAGCTGTTGGTCAGCTCCTCGCCCAGCTCGGGCCGGTCCGGGTTGCCCATGATCACCGGGGCCATCGCCGCCGACCAGCCCAGGTAGTTGCTGTCCAGCGACTCCAGCAGCTCCTCGACGTCCTCCCTGCTGAACCCGCCCCGGTAGTCGCCCTCGTCGATGTAGCACGGCGAGGGGACGAGCAGGACCAGCTTGGCGAACCGCTCCGGCTCGCGCCGCGCCGCCAGCACCCCGATCATGGAGCTGACGGAGTGGCCCACGAAGGTCACGTCCCGCAGGGCCAGGTCCCGGCAGATCTCCAGCACGTCGTCCGCGTACCCCTCCAGCGAGGAGTAACGCTCGGGGTCCCAGGCGGCCGGGTCCGAGCGGCCGGAGCCCACGTGGTCGAAGAGCACCACCCGGAACTCCTCGGCGAGGACGGGCACCACCAGGCGCCACAGGTTCTGGTCGCAGCCGAAACCGTGCGCGAGCATCACCACCGGTCCGTCCTCCCGGCCGATGATCGTGACGTTGTGCCTGCCCCGCACGTCCATGGGTCTGTCCTCTCGACCGGGCCCCCGCCCTGCCGCGGGCCGCGGACCCCGGGCGGTCCACAGGACCTCTGGCCACCGAGGGTAACGCCATCCGGTGAGGTCGTCGTTCCGGGGAGAGCCGGCGGGGTGTGCGGTCGTCCGCCGGGGATCAGCCGGGGATCAGCCCGTCGTTCCGCCGCTCTCCGCCGGGACGACGACCTCGGGGCGCGAGCCGGCCACCACGCGGGAGGCGGCCGTGCGCCGGTGCCGGCGCGAGGCGACCGCCGTCGCGCAGAGGGCCGCGGCGGCCAGTGCCGCGCCGGCCCAGGAGACGGCCTTGTACCCCCAGCCCGCGCCGATCACCAGGCCGCCGATCCAGGGGCCGAGCGTGTTGCCGATGTTGAACGCCGAGGTGTTCGTCGCGCCCGCCAGGGTGGGGGCGTCGCCCGCGATGTCGAACATCCGGGCGTTGATGGCCGGGGCCGTGAAGAAGGACGTCACGCCGAGCGCCAGCGCCAGCCCGACGGCCGCCACGGGCAGGTGCGCGATCAGCGCCAGCAGGGCCAGGACCGCGGTGGTGGCGGCGAGACCGGTGTACATGGTCCCGAACAGGTGCGCGTCGGCCACCCGGCCGCCGATCGACGTGCCGATCAGCGCACCGACCCCGTACAGCACCAGGACGGTCGGCACCCAGCCCTCGTCCAGGCCGGCGGTGTCGGTGAGCAGCGGGGAGAGGTAGGAGAAGAGGCAGAAGGTGGCGGCGGCGTTGAGCGCGGTGATCGTGATCGCCAGCCAGACCTGGCCGTCGCGGTAGATCCGCAGCTCCCGGCGGAGGCGGGGCCGGTCCTCGCCGGTGGGCGGCTGCGTCCGGGGCACGAGCGTGACCACGCCGACCAGGCCGATCGCCGACAGGGCGGCCACCGCCCAGAACGCCGCCCGCCAGCCCGCGTGCTGTCCCAGGAGCGCCCCGGCCGGGACGCCCACGACGTTGGCGATGCTCAGCCCGCCGATCATCACGGACATCGCCCGCGCCTTCGCCCCCGGCGGCGACAGCGACACGGCCACCGCCGCGCCCACCGCCCAGAACCCGGCGCACGCCAGCGCGCTCACCACCCGCGAGGCGAACAGCACCTCGTACGTCGGCGCCATCGCCCCCGCGACCTGCCCGAGCCCGAAGACGGCCAACAGCGCGACGAGCGTGGTGCGTTGGGGCAGCCGCAGCGTCGCCCCCGCCAGCACCGGCGCCCCGACCACCATTCCGATCGCGAAGGCGGACACCAGCAGTCCGGCCTGTGGAATGGAGACGTCCATGTCGCGGGCGAGCGGCTGGAGCAGCCCGGAGATCATGAACTCCGAGGTCCCCAGGGCGAAGACGGACAGCCCCAGGACGTGGACGGCCAGGGGCATGCGGGCGCGCTCGGCGCGGCGTGGTGTGTCGGGTCGAGGCATGTACGGGACCAACTCCGCCCGCGGCCCTGTCATTCCTCGCCGCGACGGACTGCCCGCATTGTCTTGTATGTCTGTTCGAGGGTGGGCGCCTTCGTTTCCTCAGTCCGTCGCCTCCCCGGCCGTCAGCAGCTCCAGCTCCGTGGTGAGGTTGCGGCGGGCGGCGTGCTCCCAGTGGTCCCGGCCGTAGGGGGTGCGGAAGAGGGTGGGCAGGGCGAGGAGCCGGCGCAGGACGTCGGCGCGGCCGGCGCGGAAGGCGTGGTCGGGGAGGAAGGCGTACTCGTCGCGGACGGCGGCGGCGTAGGCGGCGTACTCCTGCGGCGTCCCGGCGAGGACGGCGAGGTCGGCGTCGCACAGCACCTCGCCGCTCGTGTCGCCGGGGGCCGGGTCGTGGGTGGCGGTGAGGAGGACCAGGCGGGCGACCTCGGCGGTGACGGCCGGGGAGACCCCCGCCTCGGGGAGGGCGCGCTCGGCCAGGCGTGCGCTGCGCTCCTCGTTGGTGGAGCGCTCCGGGAGGTGGACGGCGTCGTGGAACCAGGCCGCCAGCAGCACGGCGGCGACCGCCTCCGGCCCCTCGCAGTGCGAGGAGAGCAGCCCGACCCGGTCCAGGACGGCGATCAGGTGGTCGGTGGTGTGGTAGCGGCGGTGGGGCTCGGCCCAGCGGGCGAGGAGGTCCTCGGCGTAGGCGTACGGGGAGGGGGTGCCGGGCGGAAGGTCGGCTTCCGGGCGGCGGACGGCCAGCAGGGTCCGGGTCCAGCGCTCGCGCAGGTCGTCGTGGGCCGGATGGCGGTTCTCCGGGATGGTCATGGGGGCAATTGTGTGCCGCGCCTTCCCACCGTGTCCGGCGGTGTGGCAGGCTCGGTATATGTCTAGACCAATCCTCGAGGTGATCGCCCTCGACGCACGGGACGCGGCAGCCGCGCAGGCCGGAGGGGCGGACCGCCTCGAACTGGCCGACGACATGGCCGCCAGTGGCCTCACCCCGTCCCACGAGACCTTCGCCGCCGTCCGCGCCGCCGTGGACCTTCCCGTACGGGTGATGCTGCGGGCCGCGGACGGCTTCTCCGCGGGCGGCCCCGAGGCGCTGGACGCGCTGTGCGAACGGGCCCGGCGGCTGCGGGCCGAGGGCGCCGAGGAGTTCGTGCTCGGCTTCCTCGACGACACCGGCGGCCCCGACCTCGCCGCGATCGACGCCCTCCTGGACGCCGTCCCCGGCTGCCGCTGGACCTTCCACCGCGCCATCGACCGCTGCGCCGACCGCGACACCCTGCGCAAGCGGCTCGACGACCTGCCCGGCCTGGACACCTACCTCACCGCCGGATCGGCGGGCGGCGTGACGGAGGGCCTGGACGTCCTGCGCGCCGAGGCGGCCCGCACCGCGGCCGGCGAGCCCGGCTACCGGCCGCGCCTGATGGCCGGCGGCGGCCTGCGCCCGGACCACGTCCCCGCGCTGCGCGCCGCGGGCGTCACCGCCTTCCACATCGGCGGCGCCGCCCGCGCGGGCGGCTGGGACACCCCGGTCTCCCCGGGCGCGGTCCGCGCCTGGCGGGCCCTGCTGGACGCCTGAACCGAGCCGTGCTCGGCGCCCCCTCCGCGCCGCCGTCCGGGCACGTGGAGGGTTCCCGCAGGTCACGGAGAGGGTGCGCAGGTGCGCACCGGACCAGGACTGTGATAGGGGAACCTCGTGCACCGGCCGGGCACTGTGCCGGCCGGGCGGTCGAGCGTGGGGGGAAGGGCGTGCCGAAGCGGAAGATCGTGGACGAGGGCGAGGTCATCCGGTGGTTCGAGGAGGGGTGGACCTACCAGGAGATGACCGATGAGTACAAGCGGAAGTACAACATCGACACCGTGCTGTCCCTGTGGGGGAACTTCCGCCAGCGCAAGGGGCTCGACCGCCGCATCGCCCGCGACGACGACCTGATCCCCTGGGCGATGAAGCGGGAGCATCGCCAGCTCTACCCGGTCATGATGCTCCGTCTGGAGGCCCGTCGCCGGGCCGGCATGGCCATCGACGAGGACGAGAGGAAACGCCTGGATTCCTGGAAGAGGAAATTGGCGGAGGAGAACGTCGTCGTGCACTACGACCCGGACACCGAGGACGGCTTCGCCTACGTGCGCCGCGAGCCGACCGACGGCGACCTCATTCGGCGCCCCGCGCGGAAGACCACCCTGCGCAGGAACGCCGACAACAGGTGAGGCGTCCGGCCCTGCCCGGACCGGGCGGGACGCGCTGTGCCCGGCACCGGCCTCGGAGGGGACGGTCGCCGTCCGGCGGCCACCGCCCCTCCCGCGGACCGGAGGGCGCGGCCGGCCGCCGGGCTCCGGGTCGGGTCAGGAGGCCGCGGCCCGGAAGGCGGGCAGGTACCCCTTCTCGTGGCCCTCGGCCGTCGGGTGGATGGTGGAGCCGCTGATCCACGGGTCGTCCGTGCAGATTTCGTGCCCGGCGAAGGCGGGACGGGCGTCGGCGAAGACGAACCCGGCCGCTGCGGCGCGGTCGGCGATCACCTGGTTGAGCAGGTCGGAGCCGTCGTTGATGGCCGTGCGCTTGCCGGACCCCATGCTCGGACAGACGCCGCCCTCCTTGTAGAGGTACGGGTACCCCACAACGACGACTCTGGCCCTCGGGGCCCGGTTCCGGATGGCGGCGTACAGGGCGTCCAGCTTCCCGGGGAGTTCGTCGCGGACGTACTCGGCGGCCTCGTCCAGCCTCTGCTCGCAGCCCGCCTGGGTGGAGAGCATGCAGCTCAGCATGATCGAGGCGAAGCCGGCGTCGTTGCCGCCGATGCTGATGCCGACCAGCGTGGTGTTCCCGTCCAGGTACCGGATCTGACGGTTCAGGACGTCGGGGATCGTGGCCCCGCCGCAGGCGGCGAAGGTGAAGGAGGCGGGCGCGGTGGCCTCCGCCCACAGGGCCGGGTAGGCGTTGCGGCTCCGGGTGCACAGCACGTCGGAGTAGTCGCCGGCGCCGGTGCCGGAGGTGTAGGAGTCGCCGAGGGCCACAAGGCTCTCACCGGCGTTCTCTCCGGCGGACGCGGGCGCCGGTACGGTGATCGCGAGCCCGAGGGCCAGCAGGACGGTGGTGAGGACGCGGGGCATGCGCATGGTTTCCTCCGGGGGACATGCACAAGGGGTGTGAGGGGGGCGGGCCGTGGGGGCCACCGCACACCATTACCGCCCGCTCCCGCCCGCGACATCGGTGGAATCGCCGGTTGTGACACCGACGAGCGATGCGACCGCGATGCGTGTGACCGTGTGACGATCGTGGAAAATCCTCGACGGCCGCCGTCCGGGCGGGGCGACGCAACCGACGACGTCTCGGAAAGACCGAGCGCGCCGGGCCGTCGACCGGTGCGGCACGGCCCTGCCGCCCCGGTGGAGGAGACGGCAGGGCACGCGACCACCCGCTCCGGGCGAGCCCGGCGCCGACCGGCGGGCCTCACGCCCCGATGCGGATGGCGTCGAGGCAGGCCGCCTCGTCGTCCGAGAGCCGCAGCGCGCCCGCGGCGATGTTCTCGACCAGGTGGTCCGGGTTGCCGGTGCCGGGGATGGCCAGGACGTGCGGACCCTGCCGGAGCGTCCACGCCAGCCGGACCTGGGCGGGCGTCGCGCCGTGCGCGCGGGCCGTGGCGAGGACGTGCTCGTTGTCGGTTCCGCTCGCGCCCGCCTCGCGGCCCTCGCCGGCTATCGCGAAGAACGGCACGAACGCGATGCCCAGGTCGCCGCAGAGGCGCAGGAGTTCGCGCTCCTCGGCCGGCGCGCCGATGCCGTAGGCGTTCTGTACGCACACCACCGGCGCTATCGCCCGCGCCTCCGCGAGGTGTTCGGCCGTGGCGTTGGAGATGCCCAGGTGACGGATGAGGCCGGCGTCGCGCAACTCCGCCAGCGCGCCGAAGTGTTCGGCGATCGATCCGTTCCTCCGGCTCGGCGGGACACGGAGGTTGACCACGTCGAGGTGGTCGCGGCCGAGTTGGCGGATGTTCTCCTCGACCTGGCCGCGCAGTTGGTCGGGTTCGGCCCACCACCACCGGCCCGACGGGTCGCGTCCCGCCCACACCTTGGTGGCGATGACCAGATCGTCCGGGTAGGGGGAGAGCGCCCGGTTGATCAGCTCGTTGGCGGAGCGCGTCGCCGAGAAGTAGAACGCGGCGGTGTCGATGTGGTTCACGCCGAGTTCGACGGCGCGGCGCAGCACGGCGATGGACCGCTCGCGGTCGCCGGGCGTGCCGAGGTCGAAGGCGGCACTGCCCGTCAGACGCATCGCGCCGAAGCCCATCCGACGGACGGTCAGGTCGCCGAGTCTCCAGGTGCCCGCGGACGCCGCGGTGATCGTCTCGGTCGTCATGTGGTTCTCCGCATCGCTCGGTTGTCGCTCGGTTGTCACTCGGTTCGCCATGCGTCGGCCCGGAGCCGGTACACCACGTTGCGGCGCAGCGGGCCCTCGGGCACGGCCGGGTCGTCGAAGTCGTGGGCGGGATCGTGGGTCATGCCCAGGCGGCGCATCACCGCTCGGGAGCGGAGGTTGCCGGCCGTCGTCACCGCGACGATCTCCGGCAGGTGGAGGGTGTCGAAGCCGAAGGCCACGGCGGCCCGGGCGGCCTCGGTGGCGTAGCCGTGCCCCCAGGCGGAACGGGCCAGGCGCCAGCCGGTCTGCACTCCGTCGACCGGTGTCCCCTCGTCCACCGGGCCCAGCCCGGCGACCCCGACGAACTCCCCGGTGGCGCGCGCCTCCACCGCCCACCACCCCCAGCCGCGCCGGTCGAGGTCGGCCTGATAGCGGGTCATGGCCTCTCGGCTCCGCTCGCGCGTGAGCAGGTCCGGGAAGTGCTCGCGGACCTCGGGATCGGCGTTCAGCGCCGCCCAGGGTTCGACGTCGGACTCCCGCCACGCGCGCAACAGGAGGCGTTCGGTTCGCAGTTCGGGCATCGGGTCAACGTAACGCGGTCACGGGCACGGGGCGATCGGTTCGGGAAGCCGCCCGTCTACCGGCCCCGGCGCCAGGTCGCGGGTGGCCTCGCTCACGGCCGCGCCACGACGGGGCGAACGTGCCGCCTTCGGGCCGCTCGCGCAGGCCGGGGGTGTGCCGGCGAAGCCGCGTCACCGGCTCCTGGCCAGCTCCCACAGCGGCGTCTCCAGCACCTCGCTGAAGGTGGGGAACGGATGCACCACGTCCCTGGCCACCTCCACCGGGATCTCCGCGCGGATCGCCAGGGCGGCCTCCGAGATCCACTCCTCCGCCCGGCCGCCCCAGGCGGTGGCGCCGATGACCGCGCCGGTGTCGGGGTGGGCGAGCAGGGTGAGCCAGCCCTCCGGCTCGCCCTCGATCGAGGTGCGCACCGCCTGGGTCATCGGGGCGGTCGCGGTCAGCGGTTCGATGCCCGCCTCGCGCGCGGAGGCGAGGGTGTGGCCGACGGCGGCGAGGACGGGACGGGTGTAGACGGCGCGGGGGACGGCACGGTAGTCGGCGCGGGTCTCCCGGCCGGCCAGGTTGGCCGCGACCACCCGCCCCTGGTAGTGGGCGGTGTGGGTGAACGGCGCGACGCCGGTGACATCGCCGACGGCCCACACGTGCTCGGCGCCGACCACGCGGCAGCGCTCGTCCACCTCGACGGCCCCGCCCCGCCCCGGCGCGACGCCCAGGGCCTCCAGGCCCACCCTCTCCGACCGCGGACGCCGCCCGGCGGCCTGGATCACCACCGAGGCGTCGAAGACGTCGCCGTGGTCCGTGGTGAGACGGCCGCCGAGCCGGTGCGGTTCGGCGCGGACGACCCGGGTGTTCGGGCGCACGTCGACGCCGTGGTCGTGCAGCAGCGACAGCATGGCCTGCGACGCCTTCGGCTCCTCCCGGGGGATCAGCCGGTCGGCGCGCTGGACCACCGTCACCGCCGAGCCGAACAGGGCGTAGAGGAAGGCCAGTTCGCACCCCACCGGTCCGCCGCCGATCACGACGACCAGTTCGGGCCGCTCGGAGGTGCTGCTCATGGCCTCGTCGCTGGTCCACACCGGCACCTCGTCCAGCCCGGGGAGGTCGGGCCGTATCGGCGCGGAGCCGGTGTCGAGCACCAGCTCGCCGTAGCCGATCTCGGTGCCGTCGACGTCCACGACGCCGGGCCGGACGATCCGCGCGGTGCCCCGGATCAGGGTCGCGCCGGTCTTCTCCAGGCCGGCCGCGTTGGCGGTGTCGTCCCGGCCGTGGACGATCCGCTCCCGCCGGGCGACGGTCTGCTCGTACGCGGCCCGCTCCGGGACCCGCCCGGTGAACAGGCCCGCCCACTCGGGGTCGTCCGCCGCCCGCCACACCTGGGCCGAACGCAGCATCGCCTTGCTGGGCACACAGGCGAGGAAGGGGCAGTCCCCGCCCACCAGGGCCTCCTCGACCACGGCGACCGACAGGGCGGACCCGGCCAACGAGGTCCAGACGAGCTTGGCACCGGCGCCCGCACCGATGATCACCACGTCGTAGCGGTCCATGGGTCCCCGCCTCCGTCTCTCCGGCGTGTCGCCGGTCCGGCTCTCGGTTCCCCGGGGCGAGCGGGTGAAACGGCCGCCGCCCGTCAGCGTCCGGTGCCCGTCAGCGTCCGGGGTCGGCGAGCGCCCGGGGCAGGGGCGCGGCATGGACGACGGTGAGGCCGGAGACCGCACGGGTCAGCGCCACGTACAGCCGGCGCAGGCCCGTGCGCTCGTCCGGCTCGCCGTCCACCACCGCGGCGGGCTCGTCCAGGACCACGTGGTCGTACTCCAGACCCTTGACCAGCGTCGCCGGGACGAGGGTGAGGCGGACGCCCGGCGTCTCCTCCCCGCCCGGCCCCGGCACGGTGTGCGGCAGGCCGGCGTCCTCCAGCGCCCCGGCCAGGACGGGCACGCGGGCGTCGGCGGCGATCAGACCGACCGAGCCCTCCCGCTCCAGCGCCGCGCGGCAGGCGTCCACCACCGCGCCGTCCAGCCCGTCGGCCGCCACCTCCCGCACCCGCAGGGAACCGGCCGCCTCGCGGATCGAGGTCGCCTCGGACAGGCCCGGAGCGATGTGCGGCAGCAGCCGGGAGGCGTAGGAGATGATCTCGCGCGGCACGCGGAAGCCCCGGGTCAGCTCCTCGACCGTCGCGTCGGGCTTGCCCAGGTGGGTCAGGGCCTCGGCCCAGCTCGCCGTCGCCCACGGCGTGGTGCCCTGCGCCAGGTCGCCCAGCACCGTCGCCGAGCCCGTCGTGCAGCGGCGGCCCACCGCCCGGTACTGCATCGGGGACAGGTCCTGCGCCTCGTCCAGGACGACGTGGCCGAGCGAGGGCGTCCGCCGCACCAGGTCCGCGGCCTCGTCGATCAGCACGGCGTCCGCCGCCGACCACTTCGCCGACCGCACCCCGCGCGGCGGCTTCGTCCACAGGATCGCCTTGCGCTCCTCGTCGGTGAGGACGCCCTCGGAGCACTCGGCCAGGAAGTCGGCGTCCGACAGCAGCCGCAGCACCAGCTTCGCCGGGTCCACGTCCGGCCACACCGCCTTGACCTGGGCCTTCACCGCCGCGTTCCGCGCCACCGCGTCCTGCACCCGGTCGTCCGGCGCCTCGCCGGCCTGCTCCATCCGCACCAGCACGGCGTGCGCGATGCGCTGCGGCAGGGCCTCGCGGGCGGCGCCGTAGCGGATGCCGCGGTCCAGCAGCTCGCGGACGATCTCCTCCAGCTCGTACGCCGGGATCCGCCAGCGGCGCGAGCCGCGCACCACCACGCACGGCTCGGTCGGCATCGTCACGCCCGAGCGCACCGCGCGGCGCAGCACCTCGGCCATCCGGGCGTCGCCCTTGATCCGGGCCGCCTCCGGGTCGTCGGTGCCGCGCACGGTCACGCCCGTGGCGTCGGTGACCAGGTCCTCGACGGTCGTCTGCTCCACCGCCAGCTCGCCCAGGGCGGGCAGCACCTGCTCGATGTAGCGGAGGAAGGACCGGTTCGGGCCGATGACCAGCGTCCCGGTGCGCGCCAGCCGCTCGCGATGCGCGTAGAGCAGGTACGCCACCCGGTGCAGGCCCACGGCCGTCTTGCCGGTGCCCGGCGCGCCCTGGACGCACACCGTGCCGTCGATCCCGGCGCGGACGATCTCGTCCTGCTCGGGCTGGATCGTCGCCACGATGTCGCGCATCGGGCCGACGCGCGGGCGCTCGATCTCGCGCCTGAGCAGCTCGCTGACCCGCTCGGCCTCCTCCGGATCGGTCAGGCGCTCGTCCTCGTACGCGGTCAGCTCGCCGCCGGTGTAGCCGAAGCGGCGGCGCAGCTCGACGCCCTGCGGGTCCCGCTTCGAGGCGCGGTAGAAGGGCTGGGAGACGGGCGCGCGCCAGTCGATGACCATCGGGTCGCCGTCGGCGTCGTGGACGTGGCGGCGGCCGATGTAGTAGCGGGCGCCCTCGGTGCGGTCCAGACGGCCGAAGAACAGCGGGGTGTCGGCGAGGTCGGCGAGGGCCTCGATCCGGGCCTCGATCTGGTGCTGGAGCACCTCGGCGTTCACCCAGTTGGCGGTGACGTCTCTGATGTCGAGCGACTCGACGTCCTGCCGCATGGCGCGCAGCGCGGTCCGGGACGCGGCGAGGTGGGCGCGCTCGCGCTCCAGCGGATCGGACTCCAGCGGATCGGACTCCAGCGGGTCGGGGGAGTCGTGGACGGGACGACGGACGGGCTGGTCGGGGACGTGCGTGGGCACGGTGTGGCCTCCGGCGGAGAACACGCACGGCGACGGCACGGCGGACCGCGCGGGTGGCGGGCGCCGTACCCCGGGTGCGGTGGACGACGGGTGGGAGAGGACCGCGGGGCGTCGACGGGGGCGTCGCCGTCGAGAGGTACGCGATCCGCCGGCCGGTTGCCGACCGGCCGGCTCCTCCCCGGCGGCACGGCGGGCCCGGACGTCGCGGGCCGTGCGTCGCCGTGGCGCGGGAGGCGGCAGACGCGTGATTGTAGCCCCGCTCATCCCCGTGGGCGACCGGATATCCCACCCCCCGTAGGGGAGCCGTACGCCTCCGGTCGCAGCGGGACGGAACCCGTGCTCGCCCCTAGGATGGATGTAGACCAATCGGGCGAAAAGCATCATGGGGTCATGACCGTGAGCAGCGCATCCGTTCCCAACCCGTCTCCGAACCCGTCTCCCAACCCGACTTCCGACCCGACTTCCGACCCGACGCGCCACCGGACCGCCCACACCTCCGGCGCCACCGCCCTCGGCGCGCTCGACGACCGGGGCGGGAGCCGGCACCGCCGGCACCGGCTGGGCGATGCCGTCCGGGCGGTCTCCGTCTTCCTCGGCACGGCCTTCGAGGTCGCCGTCCTCGGCGACTACGCCGAGACGCGCGAGGAGGAGCGGCGCGAGCAGGAGCGGCGCCCGGCGGAGGCCCACAGACGCGCGGCGGGAAGAGACGCGGACGCGGCCGGCCCGGCCGCCCCCGCCCGCCCCCGATCCCTCCGTTCCGTCCGAAGCGTCGGCTAGGGTCGCTTGCGCGGTGCCGACCGCGGACCACCGACGGACCGGAACGACCAGGAGGCGGCCGAGTGCCAGGCGTGCCCGCAGATCCCCGCCGCCGCGTGTACGCGGCCGTCGCCCTGCTCGCCGTCTCCCTCGCCGCACTGGCGGCGGTCACCCTGGCCCAGCCGAACGTCCTGGTCGACGTCCTCGTCTACCGCGCCGAGGGACGCGCCGTCCTCGACGGCACCGACCTGTACGGCTTCACCGTCACCGAGTGGGACCTGCCCGCCACCTACCCGCCCTTCGCCGCGCTCCTGTTCGTCCCGGCCGCCTGGCTGCCCCTGCCCGTCGTCCAGACCCTCTTCGCCGCCGGCAACACCGCGCTGCTCGCCTGGCTGGTCCACCTCTCCCTCCGCCTCGCCGGCCGCCGCACCACCCCCGCCGCCCTGATCGCCGCCACCGCGCTCGGCCTGTGGCTGGAACCGGTCTTCCAGACCTTCGTCTTCGGACAGATCAACCTCGCCCTGACCTGCCTGGTCCTGTGGGACCTCACCCGTCCGGACGGCGCCCGCGGCAAGGGCCTGGCCATCGGCGTCGCGGCCGGGATCAAGCTCACCCCCGCGATCTTCGCCGTTCACCTGCTGCTGACCGGCCGCGTCCGGGCCGGGGCGACCGCGCTGGCCGGTTTCGTCGGGACGGCGGCGGTGGGCGCGGTGGTCCTGCCGGACGCGAGCGCGGACTTCTGGACGCGGCGGATGTTCGAGACCGGCCGGGTCGGCAAGGCGTGGATCGTCGACAACCAGTCCCTCCAGGGCCTGGTCGCGCGCCTCCTCCACACCCCCGAGCCCGGACCGTGGTGGCCGGTGCCCGCGGCGGTCGTCGGCCTGCTGGGCCTGTGGCTCGCCCGGCGCGCGCACGTCCGCGGGCGGACGGCCTGGGGGGTGCTGATCGTCGCGGGCACGGCGCTGCTGGTCTCGCCGATCAGCTGGTCCCACCACTGGGTGTGGTGCGTGCCCCTGCTCGCCGTCCTGGCCGCCGCACCGCCCCGGGGCCGCCGGTGGCCGCTGTACGCGACCGCCGCGCTCCTCACCGCCCGCACGCACTGGCTCGTCCCGCACTCCGGCGACCTCGACCTCCACCTCCCGTGGTGGCAGCAGCCCCTGGCGTCCCCGTACCCGCTCCTGGCCCTGGGCCTGATCGCGTACGCCGCGCGGCGACTGTGGGAGGACCGGCGTCCGGACCACCGGACGCCCGACGGGCCGGAGCGCCCCGTCCCGGCTCCGGCGACGCCGGGCGGACGGGAGGGGGGAACGGCCGTGGGCGGAGGAGGTTCCGCGCGAGGCGGGGTGTGAATCCCCCGAGCCGGGGTATCCGCGGCTCCGGAACGCGGGTGCACGGAGTGCGGTCCCACGCGCACGCGTGGGACCGCACTCCGTTTCGGTCGGGGAAGCGTCCCTCCCTCTCGACCTCCGAAGGGGGAGCGGGCCGGGCCGTCCGGTCGGCTAGTCCAGCTCGTCCGCGAGCAGCTCCGAGGCGTCCACGATGCGGTAGGCGTAGCCCTGCTCGGCCAGGAAGCGCTGGCGGTGGGCCGCGAAGTCCTGGTCGACGGTGTCGCGGGCGACGACCGAGTAGAAGCGGGCCTCGTGGCCGTCCGCCTTCGGGCGCAGGACGCGGCCCAGGCGCTGGGCCTCCTCCTGACGGGAGCCGAAGGTGCCCGAGACCTGGATGGCGACCGTGGCCTCCGGCAGGTCGATGGAGAAGTTGGCGACCTTGGAGACCACCAGCACCGACAGCTCGCCCGAGCGGAACGCGTCGAACAGCTTCTCGCGCTGCGCGTTGCTGGTGTCGCCCTTGATCACGGGCGCGCCCAGGTGCTCGCCCAACTCGTCGAGCTGGTCGATGTACTGGCCGATGACGAGGGTCTGCTCACCGGCGTGGCGGCGCACCAGCGCCTCGGTGACGCGCTGCTTGGAGGCCGTGGTGGAGCAGAAGCGGTACTTCTCGTCCGACTCGGCCATCGCGTACGCCAGCCGCTCGGACTCGGTGAGGTCGACGCGGACCTCCACGCAGTCGGCCGGGGCGATGTAGCCCTGCGCCTCGATCTCCTTCCAGGGCGCGTCGAAGCGCTTGGGGCCGATGAGGGAGAAGACGTCCGACTCGCGGCCGTCCTCCCGCACCAGCGTGGCCGTCAGGCCCAGGCGCCGGCGGGCCTGGAGGTCGGCGGTGAACTTGAACACCGGCGCCGGCAGCAGGTGCACCTCGTCGTAGACGATCAGGCCCCAGTCGCGGGAGTCGAACAGCTCCAGATGGGGGTAGACGCCCTTCCGCTTGGTGGTCAGCACCTGGTACGTGGCGATGGTGACCGGCCGGATCTCCTTCTTCGCGCCGCTGTACTCGCCGATCTCGCCCTCCGTCAGCGAGGTGCGCCGCATCAGCTCGTGCTTCCACTGCCGAGCCGAGACGGTGTTGGTGACCAGGATCAGCGTGGTGGACTTCGCCGTGGCCATCGCCCCCGCGCCCACCAGCGTCTTCCCCGCGCCGCAGGGCAGGACGACGACACCGGAGCCGCCGTGCCAGAAGTTCTCCACGGCCTGCTTCTGGTACGGGCGCAGCGCCCAGCCGTCCTCCTGAAGCTCGATCGGGTGCGCCTCGCCGTCCACGTAGCCGGCCAGGTCCTCGGCGGGCCAGCCCAGCTTGAGCAGCGCCTGCTTGATCTGGCCGCGCTCGGAGGGGTGCACGACGACGGTGTCGGGGTCGATGCGGGCGCCGACCAGCGGCTGGATCCGCTTGGACCGCAGGATCTCCTCCAGCACCGGCCGGTCGGACGTCTCCAGCACCAGACCGTGCGTGGGGTGCTTGAGCAGCCGCAGCCGCCCGTAGCGGTCCATCGTCTCGGCCACGTCCACCAGCAGCGCGTGCGGCACCGGGTAGCGGGAGTGGGTGACCAGCGCGTCCACGACCTGCTCGGCGTCGTGCCCGGCGGCGCGGGCGTTCCACAGGCCCAGCGGCGTCACCCGGTAGGTGTGGATGTGCTCCGGGGCGCGCTCCAGCTCGGCGAAGGGCGCGATGGCGCGGCGGCACTCCTCGGCCTGCTCGTGGTCGACCTCCAGCAGCAGGGTCTTGTCGCTCTGGACGATGAGCGGTCCGGTCACGTGGGATCCTCCTGCCTTCGACTGCCTACGGCGCGGGGCCGACCGTCCAGTGTGCCCCATCGGGCCGGCGTGCGGACGGTGTCCGACGGTG
Source organism: Streptomyces macrosporus (assembly GCF_039533145.1). Lineage (NCBI taxonomy): Bacteria > Bacillati > Actinomycetota > Actinomycetes > Kitasatosporales > Streptomycetaceae > Streptomyces > Streptomyces macrosporus. Next base: position 59,839 of record NZ_BAAASZ010000006.1, on the reverse strand, counting down.
CCGTCGGTCTCGACCGTCGGTCCCGGTCGGGCCTCGACCGGGACCGACCGGACCTCAGTCGCCGTCCGCGTCCGCCAGTTCCGCCGCGCCCGTGATGCGGTGCAGGGGGTAGGCGCGGACCTCTTCGGCGGCGTGGTCGTACGCCGTGACGAGGCCGCCCTCGACGCGGACGGGCTCGATGACGCGGTGGTCGGCCGTCCCGTCGGCGTCGACGTGGCCGATCCACACCGGCGTCCCCGTCCGGACCGCCGCCCGCAGGACGGCCAGGGTGTCGGCCGCGGTGGTGCGCGGCGGGCGGCCCTCGGGGACGACCGGGACGGACCGGCCGGGACGGTCCGGGGCGCCGGCCGCCAGGTCGCCCGCGCGGATGGCGCGGACGGCGGCGGCCAGCAGCGGCCGGTCGGGCCGCGGCGGACCGTCCGGCACCGGCTCGGGGGCCGTGCGCGGCGGGGTGCGCAGGGTGTCGGAGCGGTGGATCACCACGTCGCCGTCGGCCGACTCGGCGGCCGGGGCGTACCCCATCGAGCGCAGCCGCTCCAGCAGGGTGCCCGGGTCCACCTGGGCGGCCAGCACCGTCGGGGCCAGCAGCCGCAGCCCCAGGCCGGCGGCGCGGCGGTCGGCCGCGATCTCGGCCGGCAGCGTCTCGTCGTCGCAGCGGACGTACGAGCCGGCCGCGCCCACCCGCAGCCGTCCGTGCCGCCGCGCCACGTCGTCGATCAGGTACGTCAGCGGCTGCGGGACGGGCGTGCGGGAGTGGGCGGCCAGGAAGGCGTGCAGGTCGGAGGCGGTGCGGCCCGCGTCCAGGGCGCGGCGCACGGACTGCGGGGTGAAGCGGTAGACCGTCGCGCCGCCCTTGGACTCCACGTCGGCGAGCACGTGCAGCGTCTCGGCCAGGGGACGCCGGAGGGGACCGGGCGCCACGGCCGTCAGGTCGGCCTGGAGCAGGACGTGGTCCAGCGGCTCGGGGAGGAGCGGGGCCAGCCGGGACGCGGCGGCCTCTTCGGCGGCGCTCGGGACATCGGCGTCCGGAACGTCGGCGCCCAGAGCCTCCCGCGCGCCGTGCTCCAGCGCGGTCTCCGCCCCGGCGCCCGCCTCCAGCAGGGGGCGCGCGTGCGAGGCCAGCGCGCCGCGTCCGGTGACGCCCAGCAGCTCCGCCTCCCGGAGCGTCCACCGCACGATCCGAGCGCGCGCCTCCCCGCCGGCGCGCAGCGGGCACTCCCAGTCCAGCCGGGCCACCACCGCGTCGGCGTCCGGCGCGGCGACCTCGCCGTCCTCGCCGTCCTGCCCGTCGCCCCGCGCGCACTCGGCCAGCAGACGCAGGACGCGGCGGCGCAGCTCGGGCGCGGGACCGCGGTCCAGGCCCGGACCGAGCGCGTTGAGGGCACGGCCCCTGGTGTCGCGTTCGCCGACCAGCCCGGCCAGCCGGGTGGCCGCCAGCCAGGCGCCGGCGAGCCGCGCCCACCGGCGTTCGGGCGGCCGCTCCAGCCACTCGTCGTACGCCGGGGTGGGCGCGTAACGCTCGTCCGCCTCGCCGTCGGAGGCCAGCAGCCCGGCGGCGTAGGCGAGTTCGATCCAGAAGGCCGCGACCGGTTCGGGCACGTCCAGCGCGACGGCGGTGCGCTTGAGGTCCCGCACGCCCAGGCCGCCGGCGCGCAGCACGGGCGGGGCGCCGGACGCCGTCCCCCAGGACGTCAGCAGTTCCTCGACGACCGTGAGCGCGGCCAGCGCCTGCCCCGCCGCCGCGGCGTCCACCGACCGCCGGGTGTGCGTACGGGCCGGCTCCAGGGCGGGCGGCAGCGGCTCCAGCCGGCGGTGGGCGCGGCCCTCGCGCAGGTGCAGGGCGACCTCGCGGGGCAGGACGACCGTCCGGGACCCCACCGGCAGCAGCAGCCCGCGGTCCAGCAGCCAGCGGATCGGGGGCGAGGGACGCTCGGAGACCTCCCCGTAGGGCGGGCCCCAGGTCAGCTTGGCGAGCGTCGCCCGCGCCTCCTCGGGCGCCTCCTCCACCAGGGCCGCCATCCGCTCGCGGTCGGTGAACAGGGCGGTTAGGGCGGCCAGCGCGCTCACCGGGTCGTGGGTGGTGGGCAGCCCGGCGGCGGTCAGGATCTCCTGGAGGCGGCCGGGCGACATGCCCGAGGTGGCCTCGGCCAGCGTCGGGCCCAGGCCCGTGGGGGAGGGGCGGTCGGCGCTCGGGGTGAGCAGCTCGCGGGCGGTGCGCACCAGACGCAGCCGGTCGTCGCCGCCCCACACCAGGGCCCGCTCGCGCAACAGGTCCAGCGCGCGCGGCAACTCGCCCTCGCCGCCGGGCAGCAGACCGGCCAGCGTCTCGTACGGGCAGGGGTCGGGGGCGACGGCCAGCGCCTCGGCGACCTGGAGGGCGAACCGGTCGAGCCGCTCCAACGCCCGCAGCACCGAGGTGCGGGCGCCCGCGCGGGTGGCGAGCTGGGTCAGGTCGGAGGGGATGGGAGAGAGCAGGTCCGGACGGGCCCGCAGCAGCTCGGCGAGCGCCTCGTCGGGACGCGAGCGCAACTCGTCGGCGAGCGTGCGGGGAACTGCTCGTCGGCGTGCGTCGGGCTCTGTCGTCATCCTCACCACCGTACCGGCCCCCTGTGACGATCGGTCCCGTCCGGCGTCGCGCGCGGTACGGTCGTGGACGTACGAGAGCCAAGTGCCGGTGGCCGCTGGGGGTTCGGTGGGGATCGAGAGCGAACAGCTCGTCTTCGACTATCTGAGCCGGATCGGCGATCTGGCGCACAGCACGAGCATGACGGCGGCCGAGCGGGCGCGTCTGGTCAACCGGGTGCGGGCCGACATTGACCGGCGCCGCGCCGAGTCCGGCGGGGCGGACACCGTGGCCGGGACGCGGAAGATCCTGGCCGCCCTCGGCCGGCCGGAGGAGGTCGTCGCGCAGGAGGGCGTGTCCGTCCCGCTGCCCAGGGAGCCGAAGCCCGCCGAGGAGCAGGGGCGGACGGTTCCGCCGACGGCCGCCGCGCCGCCGCACCTGGCGGGCATCGACGAGCTGGGGCCCGAGGAGAGCGACCCGGACTGGTGGCGCAAGGGCCTCGGCACCCCCCGGTACGCCGAGGGCGGCCGGATGTCCGTCGGCGGCTTCGTCGGCGGGATAGAGCTGCCGGAACTGCTCGATCCCCCGCAGGAGCCGGAGAAGACGGGGAAGCCGGGCAAGCCGGGGAGGACCGAGAAGGTCCCGGGGGCCGGCGGGGGCGCGGAGGCCGCGGCACCCCCGGCCGCACCGGCCGCCGCGGCGGCCCCGGCCGAGCCCGGCGGGCTCCTGGCACGGCTGTGGCGCGCCCGCGCGGCGAAGGGCGCGGGCGGCCCGCGCGCGGGCGGCGTGGTCGAACTGCTGGCCGCCGCCCTGCTGGTGGCGGGCGCGGTCATGGGCTCGCTGGTCCCGCTGGGCCTGGGCTGGCTGGCCGCCTGGTGGTCGCCGCGGCTGAGCCGCGTCGAGGCCAAGCGGGCGGTGCTGATCGTGCCCGGCACGGTCGCCGCCGCCGCGCTGGTGTGGCTGTGGGGCCGCGCGGAGGGCCGCTGGGGCGAGCCGATCGCCGAGGGCGGACTGGGCGAGGCGGTCGGCGACGCCTGGCCCTGGACGCTGCGCGCCGCGGCCGTCGCCGGCGCCCTGTACCTGGTCTGGCGCGCACGACGGCCGAGGGGCTGAGCCGTGGAGCACCCGGAGGAGCACCCGCTGTCCGGCGGCTTCGTCAACGACGTGGTGCGGGTGGGGGCGACGGTCCGGCGTCCGCGATCGGCCCGTTCGGCGTTCGTCCGGGACCTCCTCGCCCTGTTCGAGGAGCGGGGGTGGCGTGGCGCGCCGCGTTTCCTGGGCACGGACGAGCGGGGACGCGAGGTCTTCGAGTACGTCGAGGGGCGGGCGGCCCTCACCCCCGAGGAGCGGCGGGCCGCGCGCACGGACGCCGCCCTGGTGCGGGTGGCCGAACTCGTCCGGGAGTTCCACGACCTGTCGGCGGGCTCCGCCCTGGCCGGCGGCATGGAGGTCGTGTGCCACAACGACCTCTCCCCGCGGAACACCGTCCACGCCGTCGGGGAGCCGGATCGGCGGCCGGTGGCCTTCGTCGACTGGGACATCGCGGCCCCCGGGGAGCGCGTCCACGACGTGGCCCACGTCTGTTGGCAGTACCTGGACCTCGGCCCGACGGTGACGGACGTCCCGGAGGCCGCCCGCCGCATCCGGCTGATCCGCGACGCCTACGGCGCGGTCGACTCCGGCAGGCTCGTGAACACGATCCTGTGGTGGCAGGACCGGTGTTGGAGGGGGATCGAGGCCGGTGCCCTGCGCGGCGAGCCGGCCATGGTCCGGCTGCGCGAGGCCGGCGCGCCGGCGGAGGTCCGCGAGGCGTACCGCTGGGTCGCCGCCCACCGGTCCGAACTGGCCGCCGCCCTGTGAGCCGTCCCGCGGGCCCCTCGGCGACCGGCCGCCGCCCCGGCCCGGGGACCGGGGGAGCGGCCGACCGCCGGAGGCGGGGGCGTCAGTCCGTGGTGAGGAACTCCTCCATCTCGTCCAGGATCGTCCCGGCCGCCGTGTAGCCGATGCCCTGGATCCAGGTCTCGTCGTCCACGCGGAAGGCCCGGCCGTTCTCCACCGCCTCCATGCCCTTCCACAGCGCGCCGCCGACGGCCTTCTCCTCGCCGGACTCGGCCGGGTCGCCGTAGGAGGTGTAGAAGACGACGTCGGCGTCGCCCTGGTCGACCTTCTCCGGGCTGACGTCGAGGGCGAAGCCGTCGGGGGCCTTCTTCGCGATGGCCGGGCGGCCGACGCCGATGTCGGCGAGGATCGTGCCGATGTAGTTCTTCTCGCCGTAGACGCGGGTGTCGGCGCCCTCGACGAAGCGGATCACGCTCACCGTCGTCTCCGCGGCCTTCTCCGGGCCCCCGAGGGCCTCGGTGACCTCGTCGACCCGCTTCTCGTACGCCTCGACGACCTTCCGGGCCTCCTCCTTCTTCCCCAGGGCGTCGGCGTGGACCAGGAAGTTCTCCTTCCACGGGTGGCCGGTGGTCTCGGTGAAGACGGTCGGGGCGATCTCGGACAGCTCGTCGTAGCGGTCCTTGTCGCGGACGTCGCTGCCCAGGATCAGGTCCGGCTTGAGCGCCGCGATCTTCTCCAGGTTGGGCGCCATGATGGTGCCGACGTTCTCGATGCCCTCGACCTTCTCCTTCGGCAGGTACTTCAGGAAGCCGGAGGCCACGTCGGAGCGGGTGGAGCCGACCGGCTTCACGCCCAGGGTGATGGCCGAGTCCAGCTCGGCGGTGTCGAGCACCACCACGCGCTGGGGGTCGTCGGGCACCTCGACGTCGCCGTGGGCGGTCTTCACGACGTGGGTGCCCCGGTCCGCGGAGCCCTTCTCCGTGCCGGAGCCCGAGTCCGCCCCGCAGGCGGACAGCCCCAGCGAGGCGGCCAGCACCACGGCGGTGGCGGCGAGCGTACGGCGGCGGGTGGGTGTCATGGCCCTGCCTTTCGTGTGCTGACGGGAACGGCGGTGGGGTCCGCCGGGGATTCCGTGGGGGGCTGCCATGGCGCTCCCGGGACGACGAGCGGGCTGCCCGTCACGGGGTCGGGGACGACCACGGAGTCGAGGCCGAAGACCTCGCGGACCAGCTCCGCGGTGACGGTCTCGGCGGGCGGCCCCTGCGCGACGATCCGGCCCTCGCGCATGGCGACGAGGTGATCGGCGTAGCGGGCGGCCTGGTTGAGGTCGTGGAGGACCATCACGACCGTGCGGCCCCGGTCGTGGTTGAGCTGCCGCACCAGGTCGAGCACCTCGACCTGGTGGGCGATGTCGAGGTACGTCGTCGGCTCGTCGAGCAGCAGCAGCTCGGTGTCCTGGGCGAGCGCCATCGCGATCCACACGCGCTGCCGCTGCCCGCCGGAGAGTTCGTCGACGGGGCGCGCGGCCAGGTCGGTCACGCGGGTGCGGGCCATGGCGTCGGCGACGGCCGCCTCGTCGGCCTCCGACCACTGCCGCCACCAGCGCTGGTGGGGTCCGCGGCCCCGGGCGACCAGATCCGCGACGGTGATCGCCTCCGGCGCCACCGGGGCCTGGGGGAGCAGCCCGAGGGACCGGGCGATCCGGCGCGTGGGGATGCTCGCCAGCTCCCGGCCGTCCAGCAGCACCGCGCCGCGCCGCGGCCTCAGCAGCCGACCCAGGGCGCGCAGGGTGGTGGACTTGCCGCAGGCGTTGGGGCCGACGATGACGGTGACGCGGCCGTCCGGGACGTCGAGGTCGAGGCCGTCGACGACGGTGCGGTCCTCGTAGGCGAGGGTGAGGTCGCGGGCGGCGAGCCTGCTCGCGCGCCCGGGGGACTCCTCGGACCGGTCGGGGGGCGTCGGGCCCTGTCCCGTGCCCTGCCTCGTGCCCTGCCTCATGCTCTGCCTCCGGTGCGGCTACGGGCGATCAGCCAGATCAGATACGGCGCCCCGATCGCCGCCGTCAACACTCCGACCGGCAGCTCGACGGGGGCGAACATCCTGCGGGCCAGCAGGTCGCCGAGGGTGACGGTGAACGCGCCCAGCAGCGCCGTGGCGAGCAGCGGGATCTGCGCGGTGCGGGTCAGCCTGCGGGCGATCTGCGGGGAGAGCAGCGCGACGAAGTCCACGGGCCCGGCGGCGCCGGTGGCCACCGAGGCCAGGGCGACGCCGGTGGCGGTCAACCCCAGCCGGGTGCGGCCCAGGCGCACGCCGAGCGCGGTGGCGGTGTCGTCGTCCAGGGCCGCGTCGCGCTGGGCGCGGGCGCACCACAGGACGGCGGGCAGCAGGAGCAGCAGCGCCCAACCCAGCGGTTCGGCCTGCTCCCAGCCGCGGCCGTTGAGGGAGCCGGTCATCCACACCTGGGCCTGCTGGGCGGCGAGGAAGTCGCCCTTGGTCATGAAGAGTTGCGTGACCGAGCGCAGCGCGATCGAGAAGCCCAGGCCGACGAGGACGAAGCGGGCCGCCTGGATGCCGCGCCGCCAGGCGAAGACGTAGATCAGCGCGGCGGCGAGCACGCCGCCCGCCACGGAGAGCCAGGGCAGCAGGGCGTGGGCGGTCAGGCCGAAGGTCATCGCGCCGACGGTCACGGCCGCGGCGCCGTGCGTGACGCCGATGATCTCCGGGCTGGCCAGGGGGTTGCGGGCGACGGTCTGGATCAGCCCGCCCGCGACGCCGAGCGCGGCGCCGACCAGCACCCCGACGACCAGGCGCGGCAGCCGCAGCGTCCCGACCACCAGCTCGTCGGGGGAGGGCAGGCCCAGCAGCACCTTCACCACCTCGGCGGGCGCGGTGGCGGTCTCGCCGAGGGAGAGCGCGGCGACGACGGCCGCGGCGAGCGCCGTGGCGAGGGCGGCGGTGACCGCCAGGGACCGGCGGTGGACGAGGAACGAGGCGCGTCCGCGGCGCAGCAGGGCGTACCCGGCGGGTCTGGCCGTCGGCCGCGTCCCCTCCGCCGCGCGGGAGCCGGTCGGGGCGTCGGCCCGAGCGCCGGTCGAGGTGTCGGTCGGAGTGTCGGTGGAGGTCACGAGCCCACCGCCTTCCCGCGGACGAGGGCGATCAGGAACGGCACGCCGATCAGCGCCGTCGTCACGCCCGCCGGGACCTCGCCCGGCGGCACCACGACGCGGCCGACGACGTCCGCCACCAGCAGCACCACCGGGCCCAGCAGGGCGGACATCGGCAGCAGCAGGCGGTGGTCGGGGCCGACGAGGGCGCGGGCCATGTGGGGGACGGCCAGGCCGACGAAGGCGATGGGCCCGGCCGCGGCGACGCCCGCGCCGGTGAGCACGGTGGCGCCCAGCCCGCCGACGATCCGCACGGCCGCCACGTTCCGTCCCAGGCCCCGCGCCACGTCCTCCCCCAGCGCCAGGGCGTCCAGACCGCGCGCCGAGGCCAGCACCAGCACGGCGCCCACCAGCAGGAACGGCCAGACCTGCCCGATCACCTCCGCGTCGCGCCCGGCGACCGAGCCGACCTGCCAGAAGCGGAACTCGTCCAGGGTGGCGGCCTTCGTGGTCAACACGCCCGCCACCACCGAGTACAGCAGGGCGTTGACGGCGGCCCCGGCCAGCGCCAGCTTCACCGGGGTCGCCCCGTCGCGTCCGCGGGCGGCGACGGCGTAGACGGCGACGCCCGCGGCGCCCGCGCCCACGAAGGCGAACCAGACGTAGCTGGCGAGCGTGTGGACCCCGGCGAAGGCGATGGCCAGGACCACGCCCAGCGCGGCGCCCTGGCTGACGCCGAGGATGCCGGGCTCGGCGATCGGATTGCGGGTGAGGCCCTGCATCACGCACCCGGCCATCCCCAGCGCGGCGCCGACCAGCAGCGCCAGGACGGTGCGCGGCACGCGCAGGGTCCGCACCACCTGGGCGGCGGTGCCGTCGCCGCCGTGCACCAGGGCGTCGTACACCGCCGACGGCGCCAGCGCCCGGCTGCCCACGGCCAGGCTCAGCACCACGGCGATCGCGAGGAGGACCGCGGCGGCCGCCGTCCACGCCACCCGGCGTGCCGTCCGCGCGCGCCGCGGACCGCCTTCGCGCGCGGCGAGCGGTGGGGCGACTGGCATCGGCACCTCTGTGTCTCGGCGTGTGCCCGGCGTCTCGGCGGTGCCGCGGCGCGTACGGGCGGGACGGACCGGCGGACCGGCCCCGCTTAGGTTAGGCGACCCTAAGCTTACGGGCACGGTTCGCGCATCCGCACACCCCCGCGCATTCGCGCATCTGCACAATGGACGGCATGACTTCTCGCGCGGTGACGGTCGGCTTCGACCTGGACATGACGCTGATCGACTCCCGCCCCGGCATCCGGGCCACCTACCTGGCCCTCTCCGCCGAGACCGGCACGTACATCGACGCCGACCTGGCCGTCACCCGCCTCGGGCCACCGCTGGAGGTCGAGTTGGCGCACTGGTTCCCGGAGGAGGCGCTCGAGGAGGTCGGCGCGCGCTACCGCGAGCTGTACGTACGACACGCCATCGAGCCCACCCGCGCCATGCCCGGCGCCCGGGAGGCGGTGGACGCGGTGCGGCGGGCGGGCGGCACGGCGATCGTGGTCACCGCCAAGCACGAGCCCAACGCCAAGCTCCACCTGGAGCACCTGGGCATCGAGCCGGACGCGGTGATCGGCTGGCTGTGGGCGGAGGCCAAGGCCGAGGCGCTGGTCGAGCACGGGGCGGGCGTCTACGTCGGCGACCACTTGGGCGACGTGCGCGGCGCGCGGGCGGCCGGCGCCCTGTCGGTGGCCGTGCCGACGGGCCCGTGCGACGCGGAGGAACTGCGGGCGGCGGGGGCCGACGTGGTGCTGGAGGACCTGACGGCGTTCCCCGCCTGGCTGGAGTCGTACGCGGCGGGCTGAGCCCGCCGCCCGGCCCGGGCCGCTACCGTCCGGACGGCGAGGACGGCGAGGACGGCGAGGACGACGAGCGGGCCCGGCGCCGCTGCACCGCGATGGACCGCAGCACTCCGGCTCCGGCGATGGCGAAACCGACGCCCATCAACATGCTGACGAGGTACGCGGCCGTGGGCAGCGGATCGGAGCCGAGGAAGAGCGGCAGCAGGGTCACGAGCGTGGCCACCGCGCCGACGAAGAAGACGACGGCACCGATGCGGACGAGCAGATCTCCCGCGTGGGACGTTTCACTGGTCACCGGGACAGGGTAGTTCGGTGGGCGAGAGTGCGCGGCACGCGGGGAGGCGGCCCCGGGGCGTCTTGTCACCGGGACGGGGATCATTAATCTTGTTGACGGCGGGTCGTTCGGCCCGCTGAAGTCTTATTCGGAGCCGTTGCTTTTTCAAGAAGCCGTGGCCCGGACAACCGGACGAGTACGAGGACGAGGACAGACGTGCCTACCGGCAAGGTCAAGTGGTTCAACAGCGAGAAGGGTTTCGGCTTCCTCTCCCGCGACGACGGCGGTGACGTCTTCGTGCACTCGTCGGTGCTTCCGGAAGGGGTGACCACCCTGCGGCCCGGCCAGCGGGTGGAATTCGGCGTCGTCGCGGGCCAGCGCGGTGACCAGGCGCTCTCGCTGACCCTGCTGGACCCCACGCCCTCCGTGGCGGCGGCCCAGCGGCTCAAGCCCGACGAACTGGCGTCGATCGTGCAGGACCTCACCAACGTGCTGGACCGGGTGGCGCAGCAGCTCGAACGCGGCCGCTACCCGGACCGCCAGCAGGGCCGCAAGATCGCGGGCATGCTCCGCGCGGTGGCCGACCAGCTCGACGTCTGAGGTCCGCCCGACACCCGGCACCGGGCGGACCGTTCCGAACGGCTCAGACGAAGTCCAGGGCACCGTGGCCGAGGGGCGGGACGAGTCCCTCGGCCGCGGCGCGCGTGAGCAGCGCGCGCACGGCCGCGTAGCCGCTCTCGCCGAGATCGGCGGTGAACTCGTTGACGTACAGCCCGATGTGCTGGTCGGCGACCGCCGGGTCCATCTCCTGGGCGTGCTCCAGCACGTAGCCGCGCGACGCCTCCGGATCGGCCCACGCCATCCGCACCGAGGCGCGCGCGGCCTCGGCGAGCGCGCGCAGCCGCTCCGCGCCCAGCGAGCGCCGGGCGATGATCGCGCCGAGCGGGATCGGCAGGCCCGTGGTGGTCTCCCAGTGCTCGCCCATGTCGGCCAGGCGGTGCAGGCCGTACTTCCCGTAGGTGAAGCGCGCCTCGTGGATGACCAGACCGGCGTCCACCCGGCCGTCGCGGACGGCGGGCATGATCTCGTGGAAGGGCATGACGACGATCCGCCCGACCCCGCCGGGCACCGTCTCGGCCGCCCAGAGCCGGAACAGCAGGTAGGCCGTGGAGCGCTCGCCGGGCACCGCGACCGTCGCGCCGCGCAGGTCGGCGCCGGGCTCGCGGGTGAGCACCAGCGGCCCGCAGCCGCGTCCGAGCGCGCCGCCGCAGGGCAGCAGCGCGTACTCCTCCAGCACCCACGGCAGGACGGCGTAGGAGACCTTGAGGACGTCCAGCTCGCCGCGCTCGGCCATGCCGTTGGTGACGTCGATGTCCGCGAACGTCACGTCCAGCGGCGGGGCGCCCGGGACCAGGCCGTGCGCCCAGGCGTGGAAGACGAAGGTGTCGTTGGGGCACGGGGAGTACGCGATCCGCAGCGGTCCGCCCTCCTCGGGGTTCCGCTCGGACTGCCGCTCAGAGATCACCTGGGACACGGTCCCTCCAACCGTCGAGTACGGGAACGATCCTGCCGAAGGCGGCCGTCAGGGCGTCGAGCGCCTCCGCGATCCGCCAGGCGGAGCGGTCGCGCGGGCCCACGGGGTTGGACACGGCGCGGACCTCCAGCACGGGGACGCCCCAGACCGCCGCCGCCTCGGCGGCCCCGAAGCCCTCCATCGCCTCGGCCAGCGCCCCCGGATGGCGCCGCGCCAACCGGGCCGCCCGGTCGGCGGTGCCGGTGGCCGTGGAGACCGTCAGCACCGGACCCAGCGCCGCTCCGGCCGCCTCGGCGACGGCCCGCGCCAGCGGTCCGTGCGGATGGTGGACGGTCGTGCCGAAGCCCAGATCGGCCACGGAGGTGAAGGGCTCGGGCCCGTCGGGCGTCTCCGAGCCCAGGTCCGCGGCGACGATCTCGGAGGCGACGACCACCGAGCCGACCGGCGCCAAGGGCGGGAAGCCGCCGGCGATGCCCGCCGAGACCACCAGCCCGTAGGGGCGTCGGTCCGCCGTCCCGCGCGCCAGCGCCGCGCTGGTGCGGGCCGCCGCGGCGGCGGGGCCGGCGCCCACGGCGAGCACGTCGATGCCCGCCGGGGCGCACGCGGCCGCCACGGCGTCACGTTCCGCGGACACGGCGGTGACGACGAGGGTGGACACGGGCCCGGACGGGGTCAGTCTTCCTCGCGGTCGAGGTCGACGCGCCACACGCCGTCGCGGTACCGGGTGCCGTCGTACCCGACGATGCTGAGCTCCACCGTGTCCGCGGAGGTGCCGTTGGCCTGGGCGAACAGGCCGTCGCTGGAGAAGCTGCGGTAGGTCTTGCCGATCGGCTCGGAGACCACGGGCCGCTCGCCGAGGAAGACCACCCAGCCGGTCTCGGCGATCTCGGGGTCGACGCCGATGCGCAGCATGTCGCCCTCGCCGACCGTGATGGAGGTGTCGGTCTTCTTCTGGACACAGGAGAGCACCCTGTCCTGCGACAGGTTCTTGCCGTCCTCGTAGCAGGTCGCTTCCGTGGACACGCTGTCCGAGCCGACGGTCACGGTCGCTCGGGGGGTCGGCTTCTCGCAGGCGGAGAGGGCGACGAGCCCGAGGGTGGCCGCACCGATGGCTACGGCAGTGCGAACGGTGCGGCTGCCCTTGCCCCGGGAGATCGTGTGCGTCATAACCCGCAGGCTACCCGGCGGTTCCCGTCAGACGACGCGCGGGTGGGGCGTGCCGTGACGCGCGGCGGACAACAGCGGGCGAAGAGTCGCGAACGATCCCGCGGCGACGAGCACTCCGGCCACGCCCATGCCGACCGGTCCGATCAGCGGCAGCGCGATCCCGACGGCGCCGCCGACCACCCACGACATCTGCATCAGCGTCTCGGAGCGGGCGAAGGCGGAGGTCCGCACCACCTCCGGGACGTCCCGCTGGATGAGGGCGTCCAGGGAGAGCTTGCCCAGCGCCTGCGCCAGCCCGGCGACGGCCGCGACGACGGGCACGGTGACCGTGCCGTACAGCACCGCCGCGACGACGGTCGCGGTCAGCGCCAGCGCCAGCACGGAGGCGATGATCAGCTCCGGCCCGCGGTCCCGCAGCCAGGCGCCCAGCGCCGTGCCCAGCGCGTTGCCGCCGCCGGCGGCCACGGCCACGACGCCCAGCGAGACCACGGGGTCCAGGCCGGCCAGGGGGTGCTCGCGGAGCATGAAGGCGAGGAAGAAGGTGAGGAAGCCGGAGAGGGCGCGCAGGGAGGAGTTGGCGATCAGGGCGTTGAGCACGGACGCGCCGACCGTCCGCAGGCCCGGCCGCTTCGGCCTGCCGTTGCCGTTCCCGTTTCCGTTGCCGCTTCCGGTTCCGGTGGCGGTCGCGGTGGCGCCGTCGTTCCCGGCCCCCTCGACGTCGGTTCTCCCGTCCGCGTCCGGGCCGCCCGCCGCGCCGGACGCGGTCCCCTCGGCGCCGGCGGCCTTCTCGGCCTCCAGGGCCCCGGGGACGTCCCGGCCGCTCCGTTCCCTCCCGACCCCGCTGCCGAGCTCCTGGCCGAGTTCCTTGTCGGCCCTCTTGTCGGCCCCCTTGTCGAACCCGTCGCCGGCCGCCGCCTCGTAGGCGGACAGCAGCGCCTTCCGCTCGCCCTTGGCGGAGTCCACCGTGTGGGGGAGAGAGAAGGACAGGAACGTCCCGACGACGAAGACCACGAAGGCCCCGTACAGCGGCCAGGACGGCCCGATCCCGTGGAGCCCCGCCCCGATCGGCGCGGCGGCGCCGGTGGCCAGCAACCCGGCCAGCGTCACCCGCGAGTTCGCCTTGACCAGCGAGATCCGGTGCGGCAGCAGCCTGGGCACGACCGCCGATCTGACCACCCCGTACGCCTTGGAGGCGACCAGGACCCCCAGCGCCGCCGGGTAGAGCTCCAGGCTGCCGGTGGCCACCGCGCCCGCCATGCTCAGCGCCAGCAGCGCGCGGGTCAGCATCGCCCCGGCCATCGCGGCGCGCCGGCCGTGCGGGATGCGGTCCAGCAGCGGCCCGATGATCGGCGCCAGCAGCGCGAAGGGGGCCAGGGTGACGGCCAGGTAGAGCGCGACGCGACCGCGCGCCTCGCCCGTGGGCACGGAGAAGAAGATGGTGGAGGCCAGGGCGACGGTGATCAGCATGTCGCCCGCGGAGTTCACGGCGTGCAGTTCGATGAGTTTGCCCAGGCCCGATTCGCCCGCGCCCTGCGCGTGTGTCGCCCGGCGGATCCGCCGGGCGAGTGCTCGGGGAGGCGCGTGTACGGCGCGGGCGATGACCCGCGCCGTACGACGGAACCGCCCCGTGCCTCGCCGGGGCGTCCTGAAGGCTGCCACGTCGCCAGTGTGCCCCAAGGGCCGCCGCCCGGCCCGGTGCCTCGGGTTGGCCTTTTGGTTGAAGGTGCGACGGTCAGGGGCGGACGCGCGTGGGGTAGCGTGGAGGGACAGTGCGCTCCGCCCGGCGGGATCGGATGGGTCCGGACGTCGCAGCGGTCCTTGGGTCCGCTCCGTTCGCACCCGCTTTGACCTGGGCGTACGGGAGGCGCGCTCGCGAAACGGCGTAGGAGAGAATCGATTCTTGTGAGTGCTGCGATGCGAGGCCGGGCCCCTGATCGCCTGTGCGCCGGGGCGGTTGAACTGGCTCGGGAAGCGGCGGAGGAGGCCGCGTTCCCGAGCAAGGTCGGCGACCATCTGGGTGCCGTCGCCGACGGGGACCGCGTCGTCACGCACTTCTTCGACTGCCTGGAGCCGGGCTACCGCGGCTGGCGGTGGGCCGTCACCGTCGCGCGGGCCTCGCGGGCGCGGACGGTGACGGTGGACGAGACCGTCCTGCTGCCCGGCCCGGACGCGCTCCTCGCCCCCGAATGGGTGCCCTGGAGCGAACGCCTCCGTCCGGGTGACCTCGGGCCCGGCGACCTGCTGCCCACCACGGCCGACGACCCGCGTCTGGAGCCGGGCTACACCGACGCGGACGCCCCGCCCCCGAACTCCGTTCTGTCGCGGGAGGAGTCCGAGGAGACCGACAGTCTCGCGGAGGCCGAGGACGCCGAGGTCTCCACGAACGAGCCCGGAGCGCTGCCGGGCACCCCGGCGCGCGGCAGCATCGCCGCGGTCGCCGAGGAGATCGGCATGGGCCGTCCCCGGGTCCTCTCCCGCCACGGCCTGAGCACCGCCGCCGACCGCTGGGAGGAGGCGTACGGTCCCCGGACCCCGATGGCCCAGGCGGCTCCCGCGACATGCATGACCTGCGGCTTCCTCGTCCCGATGGCGGGCTCGCTGCGGCAGGCGTTCGGGGTGTGCGCCAACGAGTTCTCCCCTGCGGACGGCCGCGTGGTCTCCTTCGCCTACGGGTGCGGCGCCCACTCGGAGGCGGCCGTCATGCCCAGGACGCCCCGTCCGGCCCCGCCGGTGGTCGACGAGACCCGGGTGGACGAACTGCCGCTGGACGGCGGCACCGGGACGCCGGGCGGCGGCGCCGACGGCGGGAACGCGGGCGGGAACGCGGAGGCGTAGCCCCGGCCGGCCCGTTCCGGTGGCCGGCCCGCGGACCGGTCAGACGATGCCGCCGTTGGCCCGGACCACCTGGCCGTTGACCCAGTGGCCCCGCGGGGAGGCGAGGAAGGCGACGACCTCGGCGATGTCGGCCGGCGTGCCCAGGCGCTCCAGCGGGGGTTGGGAGGCCAGCCGGGCGACGGTCTCCTCGTCCTTGCCGTCCAGGAACAGGGCGGTGGCGGTGGGGCCGGGCGCGACGGCGTTGACGGTGACGTCCCGGCCGCGCATCTCGCGGGCGAGGATCAGGGTGATGGCCTCCACGGCCCCCTTGCTCGCGACGTAGGGGGCGTAGTTGGGGAAGGCCAGGCCGATCGCGGAGGTGGAGAACAGCAGGATCGCGCCGCCGGCGCGCACCCGGCGGGCCGCCTCCCGCGCGACCACGAAGGTGCCGCGGATGTTGGTGCGGTGCAGCGCGTCCAGGGCGTCCAGATCCACGTCGGCGACCGGGGCCAGGTACATCCGGCCCGCCGCGTGCACGACGGCGTCGACGCCGTCGAACTCCTCCTCGGCCACGTCGAACAGCGTGGCGACGGCCTTCTCGTCCGCCACGTCCGCCCGCACGGCGATCGCCCGGCCGCCCGCGTCGGCGGCCTCGGCGACGGCGGCCTCGGCCTCCTTGGCGCTGCCGGCGTAGTTCACCACGACGGACCAGCCGTCGGCGGCCAGTCGGCGCACGCTCTCGCGGCCGATGCCGCGCGAGCCGCCGGTGACGATCGCGACGCGCGGTGCCTCGGCGGTGGGGCGGGGTTCGGTGGTCATGAGGGGTCCTTCCGGTGTGGGCGGGGCCGGACGGCGAGCCGTCGGCCTTCCTTCCCCGTACTGTCGCCCTTACCCGGGGGACGGCGCCCCCGTCACCCCCGTCACCCCGCCGCCGGCCGCGACCGGCCCGCGACGTGCGGAAGGCTCCCGGCGGACGGGACGCGGTGTCCGCCGGGAGCCTTCTTCGGGGGAGGGACGTGGTCCGGTGCGCGGCCCCTACCGCGCGCAGGCGTCGAGGAAGCCCCGGAAGAGCCGGGTCCGGTGGGCCGCCGAGCCGGCCGGGTCCTCCGGGTGCCACTGGACGCCGACCACCCACCGGTCGGGGTGCTCGGTCGCCTCGACCACCCCGTCGTCGGCGCGCGCCGCCGTCACCAGGCCGTCGCCGACCCGGTCGACGGCCTGGTGGTGCCCGGAGCGGACGGTGAGGCGGGGGCCCTGGACGAGGCCGGCCAGGCGGGTGCCCTCGACGACGGTCACCTTCTCGTCGAGGAACATCGGCTGCCCCGGCCCGCCCCGGTGCAGCCGGTGGTCCTCCAGGTCCGGCACGAGCGTGCCGCCGAAGGCGACGTTGACCAGTTGCGAGCCCCGGCAGATGCCCAGCACCGGTCGGTCGGCGTCCACCGCCGCCCGGATCGCGGCGAGGGCGAACTCGTCGGCCCGGCGGTCGACGCCGTAGGAGTTGGGCACCGGGCCGACGACGCCGTACAGCGCGGAGTCCACGTCGCCGCCGCCCAGCAGGAACAGCCCGTCGTACCCGGCGACGCGCCCCGGGTCGCCGAGGTCTTCCAAGGGAGTGGAGGTCTCGACGAGTTCGCAGCGGGCGCCCAGGTCGGTCAGGGCGGTCAGGGCGGTCCGGGTGAAGCGCCGGACCAGATCGGCGACCTCCTCGGTCATGTTCGGGAAGGTCAGCGACACCAGGACCGCGATCCGCGGGCCGTCCCCGGCCGCGACGCCCTCCGGCTCCACCTCGGAGCGGAGGACGACGGGGGCGCCGGGGAGCTTCCCTCCGGTGGTTCGGGGCGCGCTCACAGCTTGATCCAGGTCGACTTGAGCTGGGTGTACTTCTCCAGGGCGTGCAGGGACTTGTCGCGACCGCCGAAGCCGGACTGGCCGTAGCCGCCGAACGGCACGGTGACGTCGCTCTCGTCGTAGTTGTTGACCCACACGGTGCCCGCCCGGATGGCCCGCGCCAGGCGGTGCGCGGTGGACAGGTCCCTCGACCACACCGCGGCGGCCAGGCCGTAGTCGGTGCCGTTGGCCAGGCGCACCGCCTCGTCGGCGTCGTCGAAGGTCAGGACGGAGAGCACCGGGCCGAAGACCTCCTCGCGGGCGATCCGCATCCCCGGTTCGACCTCGAAGACGGTGGGCTCCAGGTAGTAGCCGCCGGTCTCCTCGAGGATCCGGTCGCCGCCCAGGGCCAGCCGGGCGCCCTCCTCCACGGCGCCGTTCACGTGGTCCAGGACCCGTTCCAGGTGCTCGGCCTCCACCAGCGCGCCCACGTCGGTGCGCGGGTCGAGCGGGTCGCCGACGACGGTCCCGCGGCTCTCCTCCAGGACCAGTTCCAGCAGTTCGTCCTTGACGTTCCGGTGGACCAGCAGCCGCGATCCGGCGGAGCAGACCTCTCCCTGGTTGAAGAAGATGCCGCCCGCGACGCACCTGGCGACCGTCCTCAGGTCCGGGGCGTCCTCCATGACGACGTGCGGGGACTTGCCGCCGAGTTCGAGGGAGACCTCCTTGAGGTTGGACTCGGCCGCGTACGTCAGGAACAGCCGGCCCACCGGTCCCGAGCCGGTGAAGGTGACGGCGTCGACGTCGGGGTGGCGCCCCAGGGCGGCGCCGGCGGTCGGCCCGAAGCCGGGGACGACGTTGAGGACGCCGTCGGGCACGCCCGCCTCGCCGGCCAGCTCGGCGAAGCGCAGGGCCGTCAGCGGGGACTGCTCGGCCGGTTTGAGGACCATGGTGTTGCCCGTGGCCAGCGCCGGCGCGATCTTCCACACGGCCATCATCAGCGGGAAGTTCCACGGGACCACCGCGCCGACGACCCCCAGGGGTTCGCGGGTGATGGTGGCCAGGGTGTCCCGGTCGGTGGGGGCCACCTCGTCGCAGAGCTTGTCGACGGCCTCGGCGTAGAAGTCCAGGGTCTGGACGGTCACCCGGATGTCGACGGCGAGGGCGTCCCGGTAGGGCTTGCCCATGTCGACGCTCTCCAGGAGCGCCAGCTCCTCGGCGTGCTCCTCGACCAGCCGGGCCAGCTTCTGGAGCACCGCGCGCCGCTTGCGGGGCGCCAGGTGGGACCAGACGCCGCTCTCGAACGCCTTCCGGGCGGCGGCCACGGCGCGGTCGACGTCCGCGGCGTCGCCCGCGGCGACCGACGTGATCGTCCTGCCGTCGCGCGGGGAGATCCGGTCGAACGTGGCGCCGTCGGCGGCGTCGACCGGCTTCCCGTCGATGTACAGCCGGTTGGGGAGGGACAGCCCGGCGAAGCGCTTCTCCAGCTCCGCACGGGTGGCCAGGGCCCGGTCCTCCGGGATCGCTGTCATGCTGCGCGCTCCTTTCGGTGTGCGGCACGCCGGGTCGCGGCGCGTTCGACGAGGTCGCGGAAGAGGGCGCCGTCCTGCTTGGAGGTGTCGAACAGGTCCTCCGGGTGCCACTGGACGGCGAGCACGTCCGCGGACGCGTGCTCCACCGCCTCGACGCAGCCGTCGGGGGCCTGCGCCACCACGGTGAGGGAGCGGCCGAGCCGGTCGACGGCCTGGTGGTGGTAGGAGGAGACCTCGAAGGGCTCGGTCCCCACCACGGAGGCCAGGCGCGAGCCGGGCGCGACCGTGACGGTGTGGTGGGCGTCGTGGTGCTCCACGAGGCCCTTCGCCACGTGCTGGTCGAGGGTTCCGCCGCAGACGGTGTTGAGCACCTGGAGGCCGCGGCAGACGGCCAGGGTGGGGAGGTTCAGGTCGATCACGGTCCGGGCCACCGCGAGGTCGAGTTCGTCCTGGTCGGGGTGGTCGGGCCTGGTCTCGGGGTGCGGCGACTGCCCGTAGCGGGCCGGATCGAGGTCCGGTCCGCCCGGCAGCAGCACACCGTCGAACCGGGCCAGCCGCTCCGGCAGTTCGGACAGTTCGTCGCGGGGGCCGCCGTGCAGGATCAGCGGTTCGCCGCCGGCCGCGAACACCGCGTCGCCCAGGGCCTCGGCGGCGACGGTGGCGGCGAACCGCAGACCGGAGACGGAGGCGGCGCGGCGGCCGACCACGGCGATGAGCGGTCTCATGCCCGGCCCTCCGTCCCGCCGTCGTCCCCACCGTCGGGCGCGTCGCCGAAGGGGTACTCCAGCGCCGGCAGCCACTCGGCCCAGGCCCTGGCCAGCCGGCCGTCGGCGATGATCCGGCCGAGCGCGCCGTCCAGCGCCGCCAGGTCCTCCGGGCGGTCCTTGGCGACGCCGACGGCCCAGCGGTTGCCGGTGCGGACGGTGAAGGCCAACTCGAAGTCCGGGTGGTCGCCCAGCGGTACGAACACGACGTCGTCGTCGACGACCGCGTCCACCTCGCCGGCCCTGAGCGCCTTCAGCATGTCCCCGAACACGTCGTCGGAGTCCCCGCCGAAGGGCACGGTGACCGCGCCGTCGAAGGTCTCGGCCAGCGCCATGTTGGTGCTGCCGGCGATGGCGGCGACCTTCCGGCCGCGCAGGTCCTCCGCGGAGCGCGCCGGATCGCCGCGGCGGACGAGCACCGACTCGTGGAAGACCGCGTACGGGCGGGTGAAGTCCACCTCCCGCAGGCGGGATTCGGTGATGCCCTGGCCGCACAGCACGCCGTCGGCGTCGCCGCGCCGCACGGCGGGGATCATCTCGGCCCAGGGCAGGAAGACCCACTCCAGCGGGCGGCCGAGCTCGGCGGCGATCAGTTCGCCGACGGCCGGCTCGTAGCCGCGCCGCCCCTTCTCCGGGTCGTCGGGGAGGAACAGCGGCGCGGCGTCGGAGTCGATGCAGGCCAGCCGGAGAGGCGCGGTCACGGGGTGTCCTCCGCGTACATCGTGTGCTCCCAGTCGGTGACGACGCCGCAGAACCGGGCCCACTCGTCCCACTTGTAGGCGTAGTACAGCTCCGCGGTCTCCTCGCCGATGGCGGCCTTGACGACCGGGTCGGTGTTGAAGACCTGCAGCGCCTCGCCCAGGTTCAGCGGCAGCGGCGTGAACCGGGGGGCGTCGGAGCCGCTGCTGTAGCTGGAGCCCTGCTGGGGCGGCCCCGGGTCGATCCTGTTCTCCAGGCCGTCCGAGATCGCGGCGATCAGGACGGCGTGCGAGAGGTAGGGGTTGACCATGGCGTCGGGGAGCTTGAACTCCAGCCGCCCGTTGGCCGACAGGCGCACGGTGCAGGTCTTGTTGTCCTTGCCCCAGTTGATCTGCGACGGGGCGAACTGGCCGGAGTCCCAGTACCGCTTGTAGGAGTTGACGGTCGGGCCCATGACGGCCATGGAGGCGGCGGCGTGGGTGAGGATGCCGCCCAGGGCGTGGAGACCGGTCTCGGTGAGGTGCAGTTCCCGGCGGCCGGGCTCCTCCAGGACGTTCTCCTCGCCGCGCCACAGGCTGAGGTTGTGGTGGCAGCCGTTGCCCATCATGCCGGTGGCCGGCTTGGGCATGAAGCTGGCCTTGATGCCGAGCTCGCGGGCGACCTGGCGGCACAGCTGCCGGTAGGTGACGAGCCGGTCGGCGGTCAGGTCGGCGTGGTCGAACATCCAGTTGAGTTCGATCTGGCCCGGGTCCTCGTAGTCGCCCTCGATCATGTCGAGGCCGAGAGCCTTGGCGTAGGAGATGACCTTCTGGTAGATCGGGCGGCTGCGCTCCAGCAGGTCCACCCGGTAGGCGGGGCTGTCGTCGGGGCGGTGGTGGACCTCCAGCCCGGGGCCGGACCAGGTCATCTCGGGCTCGCAGCCGGTGCGCAGCGTCAGGCCGGTGCGGGCGGTGAAGTCCTCGTGCAGCCGGACGAGGTTGCCGCGCACGTCGGTGGCGAGCGGCCGGCCGCCGACCTCGGGCCGGTGCTCGGGCTCGTAGAGGCGGCAGAAGAAGCGGCCGACGCTCGGGTCCCAGGGCAGGACGGCGAAGGTGTCGAGGTCGGGGATCGCGGTGAACTCGGCGGCCTCGGTGCCTCCGCCGAGGAGGTTGCCGGCGCGGTCGACCTGGAAGTCCGCCATCACCGTGCGGTGCATGTTGACACCCTTCTCCACGTTGCGGAGCAGGTGTTCGGCGGGCACCACCTTGCCGATGACGCGGCCGTTGACGGTCACGGCCTGGTAGTAGATGTACTCCACGCCGGCGTTGGCGATGCGCTTCTGCACCGCCTCGATCGCGTCCCGGTCGGCGTTGCGCTCGCGGTGCTGGTCCAGCGCCGTGGTGGTGCCGGCAGTGTCGATGGTCATGTGTACCTCAAGGGGGTCTCGCGGCGGTTCTTGACGGCCGTGTCCGACGGCGGGTTCCGAGGTTTCCGGTGGCGGGAAGGCGGGAGGCGGGCGCGGGTCAGGCGGCCACGAGGGCGTCGAACGCCTGGCGCAGCGCGCGCTGACGGGCGGGCGGCAGATTGATCGCGACGGTGCCCACGTGCGTCGACTGCCGGTGGTAGGTGACGAGCACGCCGTCCGCCGGCCGTTCGAGGTCGCCCTCCTCCACGCGCGCCTCGTCGGCGAGGGCGGGGGAGCCGAAGCTCTGGAACCGCAGGTCCAGTTGGTCGCTCCAGAAGGAGGGGATCGGCGCGAACGGGGACGGGTCGGGCTCGACGCCGGCCAGGTCGGCGGTGAGGGTGGCCGCCGCGCGCTTGGCGGTGTCGGTGGGGATGGACCAGTGCTCGACGCGGCGGGGCACCTCGTCGAACAGGGGGTTGGGGAACCGGGCGACGTCCCCGACGGCGACGAACCGCTCGGCGCCCCGGACCCTGAGCAGGTTGTCGCACAGGATGCCGTCGCTCAGGTCCGGCCCCTCGTTCCCCGTCAGCCACTCGGTGTTGGGGATCGAGCCGACGGCCTCGACGACGACGTCGGCGTCGAGGATGCGCCCGTCGTCGAGTTCGACCCCGGTGACGGCGGTGGTGCCGAGGAGGCCGACGACGGACCGGCCGATGGCGAACCGGATGCCCGCGGCCTCGTGGTGCCGCTGGACGGCGGCGGCCGGCGACGGTCCGAGGACGCGCTGCATCGGCGCCCCGACGGGGTCCACCACGGTGACCCGGCAGCCCAGCCCCAGGGCGGTCGCGGCGACCTCGCAGCCGATGAACCCGGCGCCGATCACCACGACGTCGGCGCCCGGCCGCAGCGCGCCGCGCAGTCCGACGCAGTCGTCGAGGGTGCGCAGCACGTGGCGTCCGGCCGACGGGCCGGGGAGGTCCAGACGGCGGGGGCGCAGTCCGGTGGCGGCGACGAGCCCGTCGAAGGCGACGGTGGAGCCGTCCTCCAGGGTCAGCCGGCCCCGGGCGAGGTCGGCCTCCACCACCGGCAGGCCGAGCCGGAAGTCGACGTCGGCGACCGACGCCCGGCGGCGGAAGGCCACCTTGGCGTGGAGGTCGGCGGGCGAGGGGGCGCCCGGCGCGGACAGCAGCTCCTTGGAGAGCGGGGGCCGGTTGTAGGGGAGGTGGGGTTCCTCGCCGAGGACCGTGATGGGCCCGGTGTGCCCGGCGGCCCGGAGCTGTTCGGCCGCTCGCAGGCCCGCGAGCGACGCTCCGACGACGGCGACGTGTGCGGTCATGGCCGGTCTCCGTCAGCCCTCGACGAGGATGGCCTGGACGGGGCAGACGTCGGCGGCCTCCTCGACCTCGTCGCGCAGCGACTCGTCGGGCTCGCCCTCGTAGACGAGCCGGCCCTCGTCGTTCATCCGGAAGACGGCGGGCGAGGCGATGGCGCACTGGCCGTGGTCCTGGCACAGGGACATGTCGACGGTGACCTTCATGGGGGTGTTCCTCTCGCTCTGCGAGCCGTTGGGGGAAAGCCGTTCGTGAACCGGTCAGGAGGCCGGGGTGAAGGTGAGGGGCAGGCGGACCGGGCCGGTGTTGCCCGAGTCGGGCAGCCACTCGGCGCCCTCGGCGATCCGCGGGTCGCGCAGGCGCCTGGCCAGCAGGGGCAGGGCCTCGCTCATGTCGCTGCGGGCGACGAAGTGGCCCAGGCAGTGGTGGGCGCCGCCGCCGAAGCCGAAGTGGGGCTTGCGCTCGGCGGTGATGTCGAAGGAGTTCTCGCCGAAGACCCGGGGGTCGGTGCCGGCCGACTCGGTCCACAGGTGGATCGTGGTGCCGGCCTTGATCTCCAGGTCCTGGAAGGTGAAGTCCTCCACGGCCTCGCGGGTCACCCAGCGGGTGGTCGGGTTGACGCGCATGACCTCCTCGACCGCCTTGCCGCCCAGCTCGGGCCGCTCGGCGAGCAGGCGCCACTGGTCGGGGTGGTCGACGAAGGTCTGCACGGCCAGGCCGAGCTGGTTGCGGGTGGTGTCGAAGCCGCCGAAGATCAGCAGCACCAGGCCGTCCCTCAGCTCGGCGTCGCCGAGCTTGTCGGAGTCCCGGTTGGCCTCCACGAGCCGGGTGACGAAGTCCTCGCGGGGGTTGCGGCGACGGTCGGCGATCAGGTCGTCGGAGTACCGGTAGAGCCTGTCCAGCGCCTCCTCGATCTTCGGCAGGTCCTGGCGGAGGGTCACGCCCATGGCCAGGCCGATGGTGGCGGCGTCGGTGGAGACGACCTTCCACTCCTCCTCGGGGATGCCGAGCATGATGGCGATCACGCGGGCCGCGTAGGGCTCGGCGAACTCCGAGACGAACTCGCACCGGTCGGGCTCGGCGAAGTTGTCGATCAGCTCGCCGGCCAGCGCCTGGAAGCGCGGCACCAGGCCCTTGATCAGCTTGGGGGAGAAGGCCGGGTTCATCAGCCGGCGCAGCCGGTGGTGCTCCTCGCCCTCCTTGTTGAGGATCCAGCTGTCCCACCAGCGGGCGAACGGCCCCTCGGTCACGCCGTTGTGGGCGGGCCAGGCCACGCTGCCCTGACGGAGTCTGGGGTGCTTGAGCAGTCGGCTGACCTCCTCGTACCGCAGCACGGCCAGGCCGTAGTTGGTCCGGGCGTACCAGCTGCGTTCCCGCGCTTCGTGCACGGCGGGGGAGGTGATCGAGAAACCCGGGTCTGCGACGTCGAAGTACGGGGCGGCGTCGATTGCTGTGCCCGTCATGGAACTCTCCAACTCTCGGGGCGAGCTTTGCGAGTGGCCAAATACTCTAAACTCAGAGTTTGTGAGTCAAGGGTCCGTCGGGAAAAAGTTCCGCCTCGTTCACCGGAGCCGCCGCGGCGTACGGAAAAAGCCCGTGAAATCGCCTCTTTCGGGAGGGTGTGGACAGGAAGAAAGCGGGACCGCCGCGGCCGATCCGGCCGCGGCGGTCCCGTGTTCCTGGTCGATTCCGATGTGATCTGTCGTGCTCTGTTGCGTTCTGCTCTGCTCTGTCCTGCTCTGTCGTGTCCGTGTGGTTCCGGGGGCGTCGGCTACTCGCGGGGCGCCAGGGCCACCACCCAGTCGCTGTCCAGACCGACCTCCCCCACCGCGGTGAAGCCGTCCTCCCCGGCCCGGGGCGTCCTCGGCAGCCGGGAGCCGATCACCCAGCGCGAGGTGTTCGCGGCTATCACCCGCCGCTCCGGGCCGACGAGCACCGCGTCGTGGGCGCCTCCGCGCAGCGCGCCCAGCAGGCGGGGCTCGAACTCGTTCACCCGCAGGTCGGCCCCGACCACGCCCAGGAAGACCTCGTCGACGACGGGGGCGGTGAGGGTGAAGACGTAGCGGTCGGCGCCGAAGTAGTCCACGTACGGGCCGAAGACCGAACGGCGGGAGCGGTCGCGTCCGGCGGCGAACCAGTCCATCTCGAAGTAGTCGTAGACGTCCACGCTGCTCGGGTCCAGGTTGAGCCTGAGCCGGACGAAGCCCGTGCCGCCGCGCTGCCACCACTCGAAGTGCCGGTCGCGGTCCGGCAGCAGCCCGGCCGCGGCGAAGAAGCCGAAGCCGTCCGCCGCGGGCTGCTCGCCGATCCGCTCGACGAGGACCGGCCTGAGGGCGGCCGTCTCCCGCACCCCGAAGGAGCCGCCCTCGGCCAGTGCGGCGCGGCGGCGTGCGACGACCTCGCCCGCCACGATCTCCAGATGGTCGAAGACCTCCCGGAGCAGGCCCCTGACCCGCTCCAGGAGCGTGTCCAGTTCCGCCTTCGCCGCCATGGGCGGCCCGCCTTCCGGTGCGGCCTCATAGGGATACATCGGGCGCCTCCCCCTTCAATGTTCCGCCACCACCAGGTGCAGCTCGATCAGTCGGCGCAGGTTGCGCTGGACATGGCGCTCGGACAGCGCCCGGGCCCGTTCGCCGTCCTCCTCGGCGATGGCCGTGGCGATGGCGTGGTGGTCGGCGACCGCCTCCTCCAACACGGCCAGGGGTTCGATCGGCAGCCAGAGCAGGGACGTCAGCTCGGCCTGGAGGTTCACCTCCAGCCGGGTGAGCCGCTCGGACTGGGAGGCCATCGCCACCTCGATGTGGAACCGGCTGTCGGCCCGTATCCGGTCGCCGTACTCCTCGGCCGCCGCCAGTTGCTCGACGAGCTGGAGCAGCTTCCGCACGCTCGCCGCCGAGGCCCGCTCCGCGGCGAAGAAGGCGGAGGCGCCGGAGACGGCGAACTGCTCGTCGACCAGATCGCGGAGCTTGGAGACGGTGGTGGAGCGCAGCCGCTCCTCCAGGGGGCCGCGCGGCGGGTTCACCGGTCGCCGCACGAAGGTGCCGCCGTTGCGGCCCCGGCGGGTCTCCACCAGCCCCTGCTGCCGCAGGATCGCCAGCGCCTCCCGCAGCGTCATGGGGGAGACCCCCAACTGGCCGGCGAACTCCACCTCGGTGGGGAGCTGCTCGCCGTCGACCACGAGGCCCAGCAGGATCGCCCTGCTGATGCGCTCCACCACCTCCTCCGCGCGGCCTCCCACGTTCAGGGGGGAGATCAGCGAGGTGCGCATCACCGGTGCGCCGCTCGCGGTCATCCGTGCTCCTCGTCCTCCGTCGCCTGCGCTGCCGTTCCGGGCCGTCACCCCGATGTCACCCGCCCGTCACCGAGGGTGCCGTCATCCACGCGTAACAGCACAGAGTCTTGTGCAATAAAAAATGGGCTTGTAGTTTTTCGCGCCATACCAGGGAGCATCTTAGGGCCACCTCCACCCCGGCCGTCCCGATCAAGGCGCGGAAGACGCATTCCGCCCCCACGCTCCTCGACGCTGCAGCGACCCCACTTCCCGTACATCCGCATGTCCTCCATCCCCTCCGGTTCGAGACAACGGGAGTCCGCATGAGTCCCAACGCCACAGCGGGACACCACGACAGCGACGCGGCGCACCTCGCCTCGCTGGGCTACACCTCGGAATTCAAACGGGACATGAGCCCCTGGGCGAACTTCTCGCTCGGCTTCACCTATCTGTCGCCCGTGACCGCCGTCTACACGATGTTCGCCGTGAGCCTGGCCGTGGGCGGGCCGCCGATGATCTGGGCGCTGGTCATCGCCGGTGTCGGCCAGCTGCTGGTCGCCCTGGTGTTCAGCGAGGTGGTGGCCCAGTACCCCGTCGCCGGCGGTGTCTACCCCTGGGCGCGACGGTTGTGGGGTCGCCGGTACGCCTGGCTGACCGGCTGGGTCTACATGATCGCGCTGTTCGTGACCATCGCCGGCGTGGTCTCCGGCGCGGGCCTGTACTTCGCCTCGATGCTCGGGTTCGACCCCACGGTCGACACCGTCATCGTCTGCTCGCTGGCGATCCTCGCGCTGGCCACGGTGATCAACTACCTGGGCACCCGGGTCCTGGCCATCGCCGCCATCATCGGATTCGGCGCCGAGCTGCTGGGCGCCCTCGCGGTGGGCGTGTGGCTGCTGGCCACCGAGCGGCACCACGGCCTCGGCGTGCTCTTCGACAGCTTCGGCGCCGGGGACGGCAGCAACTACCTGTGGGCGTTCGCCGCCGCCTCCTTGATCGGCATCTACAACTACTACGGCTTCGAGGCCTGCGGCGACGTGGCCGAGGAGGTCCGCAACCCGGGGCTGACGATCCCCAAGGCGATGCGCCGCACCATCTACGTCGGCGGCGCGGCGGCCACCTTCGTCACCGTCTCCCTGGTGCTGTCGGTCTCCGACATCTCCGCGGTCGTCGCCGGCGAGGACACCGACCCGGTCTCCGGAGTGCTCCAGACGGCCTTCGGCACCGCGGGCTCCAAGGTGATCCTGTCCGTCGTGGTGCTGTCCTTCCTCTCCTGCGCCATGAGCCTCCAGGCCGCGGCCAGCCGGCTGGCCTACAGCTACGGCCGCGACGACATGATCGTGGGCAGCGGGCTGCTGCGGAAGTTCTCCCGGACCCGCCGCATCCCGCCCTACGCCCTGGCGCTGGCCTTCGCCGTCCCGGCCGCCACCGTGCTGGCCTCCAAGTTCTCCGAGGACGCCCTGACGAAGATCGTCAGCTTCGCCTCCCTCGGCATCTACCTGGGCTTCCAGATGGTGGTGTTCGCCGCGCTGCGCGCCCGGCTGAAGGGCTGGAGGCCCAGCGGTCCGTACCGGCTCGGCAAGTGGGGCCTGCCGGTCAACATCGCGGCCCTGGTCTACGGCATCACCGCCATGGTCACCCTCGCCTGGCCGCGCACGCCCGAGGCCCCCTGGTACGACAACTACATCGTGCTGCTGTCCGGCGCGGTCGTCGTCGGCGCCGGCCTGATCTACATGGCGGTGCACCCCACCCACGGGCGCAGCGACGCCCCGTACGACGACGCCATCCCGAAGAACCCGAAGAACCCGAAGAAGGGGACGGTCGCCGCGGAGACCGACCGGACCGACGAGCCGGAGCCGGCCAACGCCTGACGGCGGAGGCGACCGCTCGCCACACACGGGACGGGCCCGACGCGGACGACGCGCCGGGCCCGTCCCGTGTCCGTCCCGGCCGGCCGCCACGGACCGTCGGGCGACACCACCGGCATCCCGCGCTCGGCCTGCGCCCGGATCTCGTGGTGGGACGCGTGGGAGGTCACCCGGAACGCCTCCTCGTAGGGTGCCGGGGCCGCGCGGACGGCCGCACCGGCCACCCCGCGGCGCCGGACGAGGGACGCCCACCACGCGGAACAGCCCATGATCGCGGTGAGGCAGCCCACGGACCGGCGCGGGGACGGGAAGGGGCGCCGCGGCGACGACGTGCCGCGGCGCCCCTTCCCGGACGCGTCCCCGGGGATCAGCGGAAGGCGGGGATTCCGGTCATGGCCTGGCCGATGACCAGGGTGTGCATCTCCGGGGTGCCCTCGTAGGTCAGCACGGACTCCAGGTTGGTCATGTGCCGGATCACCGGGTACTCCAGCGAGATCCCGTTGGCGCCCAGGATCGTGCGGGCGGTGCGGCAGATCTCCAGCGCCTTGGCGACGTTGTTGAGCTTGCCGATGCTCACCTGCTCGGGGCGCAGGCCCACGCCGTCCTTGCGGCGGCCCAGGTGGAGGGCGAGCAGGGTGCCGTTGGTCAGTTCGACGGCCATGTTCGCCAGCTTCTCCTGGGTCATCTGGAAGCCCGCGATCGGCCGGCCGAACTGCTCGCGCTGCCCGGCGTACTCCAGGGCCGTCCCCAGGGCGCTGCGCGCCGCGCCCATGGCGCCCCAGACGATGCCGTAGCGGGCCTCGTTGAGGCAGGACAGCGGGCCGCGCAGCCCGACGACCTCCGGCAGGACGGCGTCGGCCGGCAGCCGCACCCCGTCCAGGACGAGTTCGCTGGTGACCGAGGCCCGCAGCGACAACTTGTGCTTGATCGGCGGGGCGGAGAAGCCGGGGGTGTCGGTGGGCACCACGAAGCCGCGGACGCCCTCGTCGGTCCGGGCCCAGACCACGGCGACGTCGGCGACGGAGCCGTTGGTGATCCACATCTTGCGGCCGTCGAGGACCCAGTCGCTCCCGTCGCGGCGGGCGCGGGTGCGCAGGGAGCCCGGGTCGGAGCCGTGGTCGGGCTCGGTGAGCCCGAAGCAGCCGATGGCCTCGCCGGCCGCCATCCGCGGCAGCCACTGCCGCTTCTGCTCCTCCGAGCCGTAGCGGTGGACGGCGTACATCGCCAACGAGCCCTGGACCGAGACCAGGGAGCGGATGCCGGAGTCGGACGCCTCCAGCTCCAGGCAGGCCAGGCCGTAGTCGACCGCGCTCATGCCCGCGCAGCCGTAGCCCTCCAGGTGCATGCCCAGCAGGCCCAGGCCGCCGAGCTCCCGGGCCAGTTCGCGGACGACGGGCAGCTCGCCCTTCTCGAACCACTCGGCGACGTAGGGGTCGACCGAGGCGTCGCAGACCTGGCGGACGGCCGCCCGGACCGCCTTCTCCTCGGGGCTGAGCAGGTCGTCGATGCCCGCCAGGTCCAGCGGGTCGACCTTGGGGCGGGTCTTCCCGGGCTTCTCGGTCTTCCCGGGCTTCTCGGTTGCGGTGCTCATGGGGGTGTGCCTCTCGGGACGGGGTCGTTCGGGGAATCGCGCGGATCAGGGACGCGGGGGTGTTCGGGACTCGGGGAGGGGCGGGGCCTTGGGATCGGACAGCCAGGCCCGTACCGCCGCGTCGTGCTCGCCCAGCCCCGGCGGCGGCTGCGCCTCGCGGACCAGGCCGGTGGAGTAGGTCACCGGGTGCCGGACGGTGGGCGTGCCGCCCGAGTCCGGGACGACCGTGGGGGACAGCCCCAGCCGCTCGGCGAGGGCGAAGCCGTCGGCGACCGTGCCGACCTTCCCGGCGGGCACGCCCGCCTCGGTCAGCCGCTCCTGCCACACGGCGCAGTCGTCGGCCGCCAACCGCTCCTCCAGCGCGGCCACCAGCTCCTCGCGCCGGCCGACCCGGGCGGCGTTCGTGGCGAACCGCTCGTCCTCGGCCAGCTCCGGCGCGCCCAGCACGGCCGTCAGCCTCGCGAACTGGCCGTCGTTGCCGCAGGCGACGGCCAGCAGCCCGTCGCGGCAGCGCAGGGTCTCGTAGGGGGCGATGGACGGGTGACGGTTGCCCATCCGGCCCGGCGGGCGGCCGGTCTCCAGATAGCCCTGGGCCTGGTTGACCAGGGAACCCAGCAGGCTGGAGAGCAGGTTGACCTCCACCCGGCAGCCGCGTCCGGTACGGGCCCGGTCCGCCAGCGCGGCCAGCACGCCGATCACGGCGTCCTTGCCGGTGAGCACGTCGACCAGGGCCACCCCGACCTTGGTCGGGTCGCCGTCGGCCTCGCCGGTGATGCTCATCAGGCCGCCGACGGCCTGGACGACGAAGTCGTAGCCCAGCAGGTCCGCGCCCGCTCCGCCGCCGAATCCGGTGATCGAGCAGTACACGATTCCGGGGTTGTCGGCGGAGACCTGCTCGTGGCCCAGGCCCATCCGCTCCAGCGTGCCGGTGCGGAAGTTCTCCACCAGCACGTCGGCGCGGCGGGCCAGCTCCCGGGCCAGGGCGCGGTCGCGCTCGTCGGCCAGGTCCAGGGTGACGCCCAGCTTGGAGCGGTTGACGCTCTCGAAGTACGTCGTGGACCTCTCCGACCAGGGCGGCCCCCACGAGCGGGTGTCGTCGCCGGAGCCGGGACGCTCCACCTTGACGACCGTCGCCCCCAGGTCCGCCAGCGTCATCGTGCACAGCGGCCCGGCCAGCACGCGGCTGAAGTCGGCGACCAGAACGCCCTCCAGCGGTCCGCCGCTCATGCCCGACACCCCTCGCCGACGCCTTCGAGGACGCCGTTCACCCGTCGGGGCACGCCCCGGGGGGTGCCGTCGTGCGGGGCCTCGGGCAGCGCGGTCTCGGAGTCGGCGAACGCGGCGAGTTCCTCGGTGCGCACCGCCGGGGCGGTGGCCCGCGGCCCGGGGGTCGAGAGGCCGGTGCGCGGATCGCGGCTCACCTCGACGGGAGAGACATCAGGGGACATCAGGGGCGTCCTTCCGGGTGGCGTTTCCGGGTGCCACCCGACGCTAGGAGTCCCCGGGCCCGGAAGTCCTTGGACGAACCGCCCGGTAATCTCACTCCTCGTACGGACCGCACAATCTCCGGATCTCCGGGCCTCGCACCGAGGGAGGGCCCGTGCCCGCACTCGACGACCTCGTCCGCCTCCTGGGCGCCGACCTCGAACCCGTCGCGCCCGCCGAACCGCCCGCGCGCGAGGTCACCGGCGTCCACGTCAGCGAACTGACCGACCCCACCCCCTACCTCGCGGGCGGCGAACTGCTGCTCACCACCGGCATGGGGCTGACCGGCCAGACGGCACAGGCACGGGCGTACGCCGCCCGGCTGGCCGCCCACGGCGTCACCGCGCTCGGCATCGGCCTGGGGCCCGTCCACCGCGTCGTCCCCGAGACCCTGGTCCGTGCCTGCGAGAGCGCCGGGCTGCCGCTGCTGGCCGTGCCCGCGCCCACTCCGTTCCTCACCATCGCGCGCACCTACTGGTCGCTGACCGCCGCGGCCGGGCAGGAGGAACTCAGCGCGGCGCTCGGCGCCCACCGCGAACTGGTCCGCTCGGCCGCCGGACCCGACCCCGTGCGCGCCGTGGTCCGCACCCTGGCCGGCGCCGTCGAGGGCTGGGCGGCCCACCTCACCCCCCAGGGCGAGGTGGTGGAGGTCTGGCCCCGCGCACACCGGGACAGCGCCCGGACGATCGCGGCCGAGGTCGCCCGACTGCGCGTCGCCGGCCCCCACTCCTCGGCGACGTTCCCGCTCGGCGCGGACGACGTCGTCCTCCAGCCGCTGGCCGGACGGGGACGGCTGAGCGGTTTCGTCGCCACCGGCTGCCCCCGCCCCATGAAGGCCCCCGACCGGCAGCTCGTCCTCACCGCGTGCGCCCTGCTCGCCCTCCAGAGCGAACAGCGGCGGCGCGACACCGCCGGCGCCCGCACCGCACGGGGCTGCGTGGCCCGGCTGCTGCTGGCCGGCCACCTCGACGCGGCCCGCGCCCTGGCCGCCGACCTCGGCCTGCCCCCCGTCGCCCCCCGCGTCCGGCCCCTGGGCCTGACCGGATGGACGGACGGCACCCCCGACGACGTGCTCGACGTCCTCGAACCCGCCGCCGTCCACGGTGCCCGTCAACCCCTGGCCGTCTCCGAACCGGACGAGGTCTGGGCCCTGGTCGCACCGCGCGACGCCGAGGCCGTGCGGGACGCGCTGCGCCGCCTGACCGCCGAACGCCTCCCGGGCCTGCGGGCCGTCCTCGGCCCCGAGGCCGGACCGGGCGAGCTCCCCCACCGCATGCCGGCGCTCCGCCGCGCCCTGGCCGACGTCCCCGCCGGCACCCTGCGCGACCTGGCCGCTCCCGGCGCGCCCGACGCCCCCCGGCTGGACGCGCTCCTGGCCTACCGCCGCACGGACCTGGTCGGCGCGGTCGCCGCCTACCTGCGCCACCGGGGCCACTGGGAGCGCGCCGCCGCCGACCTCGGCGTCCACCGCAACACCCTCCGCCACCGCATCGCCACCGCGACCCGCCTGCTGGAGGCGGACCTCGACGACCCGGACGTCGCCAGCCGTCTGTGGCTGGCCCTGCGGGAGAACGGCCTGGCGTGACCGGGCGGGACACGGAGCGGAGGCCGCGCCGGAGGGCGGCGGCGGACGCTCGTCCGACCGACGTCAGGAGCCGGTGAGGACGACGAGCTGCCGGGTCGCACGGGTCATCGCGACATAGCGGTCGACCGCTCCTTCGATGCCCTCGCCGAACTCCTCCGGGTCGACGAGGACGACCAGGTCGAATTCGAGCCCCTTCGACAGCTCCGGGGTCAGCGACCGGACGCGGGACGTCGCCCGGAACGTGGGATCGCCGATGACGCAGGCGGTCCCGTCGGCGTGTGCGGCGAGCCAGGTGTCGAGGATCGAGTCCAGGTCCGAAACGGACCCGTGGACGACGGGGACGCCGCTGCCGCGGATGGAGGTCGGCACGTTGGCGTCCGGGAGCACGGACCGGATGACCGGCTCGGCTTCCGCCATGACCTCTTCCGGCGTCCGATAGTTGATGCTCAGGGAGGCCAGGGTGATCCGGTCGAGCCCGATCCGCTCCAGCCGTTCCCGCCACGACTCCGTGAACCCGTGCCTGGCCTGGGCGCGGTCCCCGACGATGGTGAGGCTCCGGGACGGGCAGCGCAGCAGCAGCATGTGCCACTCCGCGTCGGTCAGTTCCTGGGCCTCGTCCACGACGATGTGCGCGAACGGGCCGGCGAGCCGGTCCGGGTCGGCGCCGGGCAGGGCGGTCTCGTCGACCAGGGCGTCCCGCAGGTCCTGCCCGCGCAGCATCGTCACCGCGCCCTCACCGTCGGGATCGGCTTCGAGCAGGTTGTCGATCACACCGGCCATGCGCTCGCGTTCGGCGGCGACGGCGGCCTCGTGCCGGCGCCTGCGCCGCGCCGCCTCCGGGTCGCCGAGCCGCTGCCGCGCCGCGTCCAGGAGCGGCAGGTCGGACACCGTCCAGGCCCGGGGGTCCTCGCGTTGGAGCTTCCGAACCTCGTCGGGACCGAGCCAGGGAGCGCACATCCGCAGGTAGGCGGGGACCGACCACAGGTCCGAGACGAGGTCGGCCGCCTCCAGCAGCGGCCACGCGCGGTCGAGGGTGGTGACCAGCTCCTCGTCCTGGAGCAGCGACCTGCGGAAGAGGTCGGGCGGGACGTCGTCCTCGCACTTGTCCAGCAGGATCGTGACCAGTTCCTCCCGGATCTGCTCGCGCGCCTCGTTGTGCGGAGTGCCCGGTTCCACCGCGTCGAACGCCTCGGCCCAGTCGTCGGCGCTCAGCCGGACGTCGAACCAGTCGGTGGTGACCGTCATCCCCTCGGCGGGCGGCTCCTCGTAGATCCCGACGGCCGTCTCGATCGCCTTCACCAGCTGCGCGGACGACTTCAGGCGGGCCACGTCCGGGTCGGCCTCGACCGTCGCCGCGGCTCCCTCGGCGACGAGGTCCCGCAGGGTGCAGGTCTGCACGCCCTCCTCCCCGAGGCTGGGGAGGACGTCGGCGACGTAGGCCAGGTAGGGCCGGTGCGGACCGACGAACAGCACACCGCCCCGACGGTGACCGAGGCGGGGGTCGGAGTGGAGGAGGTAGGCGCAGCGGTGCAGGGCGACGACGGTCTTCCCCGTCCCCGGACCGCCGTCGACGACGAGAGCGCCGCGGGACCCCGCGCGGATGATGGCGTCCTGGTCGGCCTGGATGGTGCCGAGCACGTCCCGCATCCGTGCCGACCTGCTGCTGCCCAGGTCGGCGATGAAGGCGGACTGGTCGTCGAGCGCGGCGTGCCCGGCGAGCCCGTCCGGGGTGAACACCTCGTCCCAGTAGTCGCCGATCCGGCCGTGGGTCCAGCGGTACCTGCGGCGGCTTGCCAGGCCCATCGGGTTGGCGTGGGTGGCTCCGAAGAACGGCTCGGCCGCGGGGGAGCGCCAGTCGACCAGCAGCCGGCGCCCCGTGCTGTCGGTGAGGCCGAGCCGTCCGATGTACAACGGCTCGGGGTCGTCCGCGCCGACCATGCGTCCCAGGCACAGGTCCAGGCCGAAGCGGCGCAGTGTGCGCAGGCGAGCGGTCAGCCGGTGGATCTCCGCGTCCCGGTCCATCGCCTGCCGGCCCACGCCGCCGGGCGCTCTGCGCTGGGCGTCGAGGCGGTCGGACACCTCGGCGATCGTCTGCTCGAGGCTCTCCGCGATGGCCGCGAAGTGCCGTTCGTCGTCGGCGATCAGCGCCGGGTCGGCCTTGGCGGAGAGGCGGTCGGGAAGGTCGAACACGCTGGTGGTCGGGGGGGTCACGGCATCGGCTCCGATCTGAGGTCGTTCGCGACCATGGCGCGCGGCGAGGCGGCTGGACCGGCGTGACGAACCCGGTGGCCACGGCGGGCAACGCTCCGCATGACGTGGGCCCGTGGCCGTTGTCGGTTCAGATCGCCAGGGTGTGCGGGGCTTCGTGTTCCGGGCGGGCGGTCGTCGGGCAGGATCCACGCGCCGGTCTGCACGACGTCGAGATCCGGCGTCTCCTGCCACGGGTCCAGGACCGGGTCCGTCGCCGGCCACGGCCGGTCGCCGATGACGTGGCCGCGGACGTTGTCCACCGGGGGCAGGCCGATCGCCGCCCGGTTCGTGTTGAGCGCCTCGCCGAACAGCGCGTCGATGCTCTGGGCGTCCAGGTCCCACAGCACCCGGTTGTCGGTCACCTCCGGCGGGAACGGCCGGCCCGGATACGCCGGCGGTGGGCGGTGCGGCGACGGCAGGGTGAGCTGCCGGAAGGTCGCGGACACGGAGCGGATGCCCAGCTTCTCGGCCACCGACCGCGCGCCGGCCGCGGCCGGCGTCATGCCGGTCGCCACCAACACGTCGCATCCCTCGGCCGCCGCGGTGACCGCGTCGAACCGGCCGGCGATCAACTCGGCCGCGCGCTCGGGCAGGGACGACGGCGGCGGCGCCCCGGTCGTCAGTGCGCGCGCCGACCGGCCGACCGGCACCAGCGGCACGCCGACACCGTCCAACCGCTGCGCGAAGTCCTCGTCCGGCGGCGCGCACACCCGCACCTCCGCGCCGAGTTCCCGCAACCGCACCGCGAGCGCCACCAGCGGCTCGACGTCCCCGCGCGACCCGTACGTCGACAACACCACACGCATTTCGCGACCCCCCTGTCCCCGGATTTCGGCTTCGGTCGGCGATTCTGCGGCACGACAGGGGCCTTGCCGCAAGCCCCCCGGTGCGCTATACGTTGAGCATGGAAAGGAGTGGGTGACCTCCTTTCCTTTTTCTTTGTCCTCCCGTTGTCGCTCCCGGTGCTCCCCGTGCTCGCGGGCGGGAGGAGACGATGTGACGTCGCGTCACGGCACGCACGCGCGACGGAACTCCCGCCGCATGGACGGCTGACCACCGGCCGTCGGAAGGGCACGCGGCTTCCCCGGCCCGGCGGACTCCCGACCCGATCCGGCGCGACCCCGCCTCGCCCCGCAGCCGCCCCCGAGGACTCCGAGACCGTCGCCGGGGCGGACGAACCCGGTCGCCGCCTTCCGCACGGCGCGGATCGCGGGTGTCGGGAAGAGCCTCCCCGGCGAGCCGGGGCCGGGCCGACCGGCCCGCTTCGGACGCCTCGCGCTCCGGTCGTCGCTCGTGGTGACCCGTGCCGGCCGTCCGGACGGCCGGCACGGCGGGCCCGGCCGTCGCCCCGCCGGTCCGCAGTGCGGGCCGGCGCGCGTCCGGCGTGCCGGACGCAGTACCGTCGCCGCATAGAGGGAAGACAGGCTCACCCGGTGGCAGTGGAGGAGACGGACACGTGAGCGGCACGGTGCTGGTGCAGGGCGCGGACGACGGGGCGGACCCCTTCAACACCGCACGGCTGCGCCGTGGCGTACTGGACGCCTGGGCGGCCTCCGCCGCGCGGTTCCGCGAGGACGCCAACGCCGAGGAGGACCTCGTCCTCGGCGGCTACCGCGACCGGCTGGTCGTGGAGCTGGCCCAGAACGCGGCCGACGCCGCCGCCCGTGCCGGGGTGCCCGGCAGGCTGCGGCTGACCCTGCGCGACGGGGCGCTCGTCGCCGCCAACACCGGCGCGTCCCTGGACGCGGCCGGGGTGGAGTCCCTGTCCACCCTGCGCGCCTCCGCCAAGCGCGACGAGGCCGGCGAGGACACAGGCCGGTTCGCCGGACGGCCCGTGGGCCGCTTCGGCGTCGGCTTCGCCGCCGTCCTGGCCGTCAGCGACGAGCCGGCGATCGTCAGCCGCGCCGGCGGCGTCCGCTGGTCCCTGGCCGAGGCGCGCCGGCTCGCCGCCGAGGCGGCCGTGGGGCATCCCGACCTCGCCGACGAGCTGCGCCGCCGCGAGGGCCACGTGCCGCTGCTGCGGCTGCCGCTGCCCGCGCAGGGCGGCGCCCCGCGGGGCTACGACACCGCCGTCGTGCTGCCGTTGCGCGACGCGGGCGCCCAGGAGCTGGCCGTCCGACTGCTCACCGCGGTCGACGACGCCCTGCTGCTGACCCTCCCCGGCCTGACCGAGGTCGTGATCGAGACCGACGGCGGCGTGCGCACCCTCACCCGCCGCCAGGACGGCGCCTACGTCGTCATCGAGGACAGCGGCGTCGGCGGCGAGGGGGCCGCGACCCGCTGGCGCGTGGCCTCCGACGCCGGGCGGGCCGACGCGGCCCTGCTCGCCGACCGCCCCCTGGAGGAGCGGGCGCGGCCGTTCTGGTCCGTCACCTGGGCCGTTCCCGTCGACGACTCCGGCGCGCCCGTGCGCCCCCGCACCGTGCCCGTCGTCCACGCGCCGACCCCCACCGACGAACCGCAGGGCCTGCCCGCGCTGCTGATCGCGTCCTTCCCGCTGGAGCCGTCCCGCCGCCACATCGCGCCCGGCCCGCTGACGGACTTCCTGCTGGAGCGCGTCGCCGACACCTACGCGACGCTGCTGCACGACTGGGAGCCGGTCTCCACCGGCACCCTCGACCTGGTGCCCGGCCCGCTGGGGAAGGCCGAACTCGACGCCGAGCTGCGCCGCCTGGTGCTCCGGCGGCTGCCGCGCGTGGCGTTCCTGGCCGGCGCCGCGAAGGACGAGAACGGCGAGCCCTACGCGCTGCGCCCCACCGACGCGGAGGTCGCCGAGGGCGCCGGGGCCGAGACCGTCGCGGTGCTGGCCGAGCTGTTCCACAGCCTGCTGCCCGCGGGGCTGGAGCGCCGCGCCGAGCTGCGCACCCTGGACGTCCCGCGCGTGCCGCTGGGCGAGCTGATCGACCGGCTCGCCGGCGTCGAGCGGGACGCGGGCTGGTGGTGGCGGCTGTACGACTCCCTCGCGGGCGTCGACCCCGACCGGCTCTCCGGCCTGCCCGTCCCGCTCGCCGACGGCCGCACCGCCATCGGGCCGCGCCAGGTGCTGCTGCCGCTGCCGGACATGGTCGGCGTCGAGTCCCTCGGCCGCCTGGGCCTGAAGGTCGCCCACCCCGACGCCGCCCACCCGCTGCTGGAGAAGCTGGGCGCCACCCCGGCCACGCCCCGCGCGGTGCTCACCACCCCGCAGGTGCGGGCGGCGGTCGCCGCGTCGCTGGACGCCGACGAGACCTGGTACGACGACGAGGAGGGCGGCCCCCTCGACCCCGAGGAGCTGGCCGAGATCGTCCTCTCCCTCGTCCGCGAGGCGCGGCTCGCCCCCGGCGACGAGCCCTGGCTGGGCGCGCTGGCCCTCCCCGACGAGGACGGCGAACTCGTCCCGGCGGCCGAACTGGTCTTCCCCGGCAGCGAGTTCGACAACGTCATCCGCGAGGGCGAACTGCCCGCCTGCGACGCCGAGTTGGCCGAGAAGTGGGGCGAGGAGACGCTCGCGGCGGTCGGGGTGCTCGCCGACTTCGCCCTCGTCCGCACCACCGACGTCGTCCTCGACCCGGACGAACTGGAGCCCCGCGACTCCGACTTCCCCGAGCCCGACGACGCGGGCCTGCTGGACGCGGTGGACGTGTGGTGCGAGGACGTCCTCGACGGCCTCCCCGAGACCCCGGTCCCGCCCGTCGCCTCCGAACTGCTCGCCGTCCGCGACCTGGACCTCGTCGACGACGACCGCTGGCCGCAGGCCCTGCGGATGCTCTCCCGGCCCCCGCTGCGCGACGCGCTGACCACCCCGGTGCGGGTGCTGCTGCCGGACGGCTCGGTGGAGTCCGTCCGCCCCTACACCGCCTGGTGGCTGCGCGGCCACCCCGTGCTGGACGGCCGTCGCCCCGCCGGGCTGCGCGCGGCGGGCGGCGACCCGCTGCTGGCGGGCCTGTACGAGGAGGCGTCCGCGACCACGGCCGACCTGGACGAGCAGGTCCTGCGCGCCCTGGGCATCCGCACCTCCGCCGCCGCCCTGCTGGCCGAGCCGGGCGGCGCCTCCGAACTCCTCGGCCGCCTCGCCGACCCCGAACTGCCCGTGGACGCCGCCCAACTCCACGGCCTCTACAGCCTGTTGGCGACCCTGGACCCGGAGGAGGTCACGCTCCCCGACGAGCTGCGGGCCGTGGTGGACGGCGAGGTCCGCGTCGTGGACGCCGCCGAGGCCCTGGTCGCCGACGCCCCCGACCTGCTGCCCCTGGCCTCGGGGCGCCCCCTGCTGCCGGTGCGGCCGACGCTCGCCGCCGACCTGGCGGCCGTCCTCGACGTACGCCGCCTGAGCGACGCGCTGCCCGCGCCGGCTCCGGAGGGCGGCGAGGTCCACGAGGTGCCCGAGGCCGTCCGCGTCCTGCTGCCCGGCGCCCCGGAGACGTACGTCGAGCACGAGGAGCTGGTCGTCGACGGCGTGGAGCTGGACTGGCGGCTGACCCCCGACGGCACCCTCCACGCCGCCACCGTCGAGGGCCTGGCGGCGGGGCTGTCCTGGGCGGCGGGCCTGTGGCCGCGCCGCTTCGAGGCCGCCGCCCTGCTGGAAGACCCCTCGCGGGTGGACGAACTGGCCCGGGACCGCTGGTTCGACTGACCCCGCCCGCCGGTGGGGCGGTCACCGCCGCCCCACCGGCCGCCGCGCCGGCGCGTGCGCCCCGGCCCGCTCCGGCGGAGGTCTTCAGGGGGTCCGGGGCGCGTTCTCGATCCGGTACTGCTCCACCAGCTCCTCGAACCGCTCGGGGTCGTCGCCCTCGCCCCACGTCACCGGCCGCGCCCCGCCCACGAGGGAGCGCACCCGCGCGGCCACCTCCGCGGCCCGGTCGGCGGTGGTGCAGATGCCGAGGACCACGACGGTGGCGCCACCGTCCCCGTCCTCCTCACCGTCCCCGTCCTCCTCACCGTCCTCGGCCCCTTCCGGACTCTCCGGCAGGAACCCCCACGGCACCTCGCACGGCCCCGCGTGGTGCTCGTCCGGGCACAGCAGCCGCGCGATCGGCTCCTGGAGCGCGACGGCCTCCTCGACGGTCGCGCACCCGTGGACCCGGACCTCGTACACCCGTGGCTCCTGCGACACGTCCGACACGGGCCCTCCACCTTCGACGCGGAACGGAAACGGCCCCGAACGTTTACCGCGGTCCGTACGCCGCCGCATCACCTTTTCCGCGCGACGGTGACGATCTCCGGGCTGTGGGCGGCGAGCGGACTCCGGTCCCAGTCGCCGAACCGTTCCTCGACGGTCAGGCCGGCCTCGGTCAGGAAGGCGTCGAGCGGGTCCACGTCGAGGAAGCGCAGCTCGCTGACACCGACCCGTTCCCAGCCGGGGCCGGTGAACGTGGTGGTGAAGCGGACGGTGTCCCCGGTCACCGGCGTCTCGACCCGGTGCGCCACCCGCACCACCGCTCCGTCGGCGTCCGTCACCTCCACCGCGTTCTCCGGGGTCCACGTCTCCCAGGCGCGGGCCGCCGGGTTGCGGGTCTCGAAGACGAACCGGCCGTCGTCGGCGAGGGCGGTGCGGACGGCGGCGAGCGCGGTCCGCAGCTCGTCGTCCCCGAGGAGCACCTGGAAGGCGTGGCCGGTCATCACGATCAGGTCGAACTCCCGCTCCCAGGCCGTGGTGGAGAGGTCGCCGAGGACCCATGCGACGTCCGTCCGCCGCCGGGCCCGGGCGAGCATCGCCTCGGCCGGGTCGAGTCCGCACAGCCGGCCGGGGTGTCCGGCCTCCCGGGCGCGGCGCAGCAACTGGCCGGTTCCGCAGCCGACGTCGAGGACGGACCGCGCGGACATCACCAACGGCAGGTGGAAGTCGTCGCCCGGACCCCACGGGTTGAGGGCGTCGTACAGGGCGGCGAGGGACGGATCGGAGTACGCGAGGTCGACCACCGTGCCAGTCTGTCCCCTCGACGCCCGGGCGGCGCAGGGGATTTTGCGCCCCGCGAGGAGGCCGGCACCGCGGCCTCGTCGCCACTCCGCGCGCCCGGGCTCCGTCCCCGAGGAGAGGGAGACCGCCCGCCCCGACCACCGCCGCGCCCTGCGTCCGGACGCCGCCGCGCCCCGAACGCCCCTGGCCCGCGGGCGGGTCGCCCGTCGGTCAGGCGTGGTCCGAGACGATCGGCTCGCTCACCAGCACGCCCGCGCGTCCGGTGCGGCGGGCCTCGGCGAGGGCGACCAGGCGACGGTAGCCCTCGGGGCCCATCAGCCGCTCCCAGGTGGCCCAGTCCTCCACGGCCCAGCGGTCGTGCTCGTTCGGGTCGAGCCGGATGGACGCGAGTTGCTCGTCGTCCAGGGTGCCACCGTCGAAACAGAATCCGATCTTGGCCAGCGGCGCCCTGTCCCGATCGTCGCGGATGTAGTGGACCAGCAGCAGCGGATGCGGCCCCTCCACCCGCAGACCGGTCTCCTCGTACGTCTCCCGCACGGCGGTCCGGTGCGGGTCCTCGCCCGCGTCCAGGTTGCCGCCGGGGAGCTGCCACGGCCGGCTCCTGAACACCGAGCGCATCTGGAGGGGACGTCCGTGCACGTCGGTGAAGTACAGGCAGGCGTAGACGGTGGCCTTGGGCAGGGTGGCCAGGTAGTCCGCCTGCGACATCGGGAACGGCAGGCCGGCGGGCTCGTCACTCGTAGCGGTCATGGGATCAGTCCTATCCCGCGCCGCGCGCGGATGTGTCCCGTTCCGGCCGGCGAAGCCCTTCGGGTGATCGTTCGTCAGCCACCGCAGCCGCACCCTCCGCAACCGGCTCCGCAGCCGCCTCCGTCGCCGCCGGTCACGGCTCCGCAGCCGGACCCGCCCGACGTGTCCTTCCCCCCGGCCCGTTGCCCGTGCGCGCCGTCGGCCCACCATCCGTCCCCGTCCTTCGACGGGGACGCCTCCTCCTCGACCTCGGGCGCGACGGCCCCTCCGGCCAGGAAGAGGACGAGGCCCGCGGTCGCGCCGGCCCATCCGTGCCAGGCCGGTGCGTCGGTGAAGACGGCCCAGCCGATGGAGCCGAAGCCGGTGCCGAGCCCCCCGATGACCAGCAATCCGGTCACGATGTCCCTCGTGTTCCCCCGCATGGGGCCAGTGTGGGACCGATGGCAGACGGGCGAAAGAGCCGTGAACATGAAGAACCGGCCACATTCGGGGGGTCGGGGGAGCCCGGTCCCTCGACGGGCCGGCGGCGGAGCGGGACCGTCCGGGCCGTGCGTCGTGCGGGGCCGTGAAGAGCCGTGCGGGGTCGTGACGGAGTCGTGCGGGGTCGTGAGGAGGAGAGCCGTGGCGGCGGAGGAGAGGCCGGGGATCGCGGTGGCGGTCGTCGTGCGCGGAGGCCGGGTGCTGATGGTGCGACGACGGGTGCCCGAGGGCGAGTTGGCGTGGCAGTTCCCGGCCGGAGGGATCGAGCCGGGGGAGTCGGCCGAGGACGCCGCCGTACGGGAGGTGGGCGAGGAGACGGGCCTGGCGGTGCGGGCCGTCGCGCCGCTGGGGGAGCGGACGCACCCGGTGACGGGACGGGCCGTGACGTACTGGGCGTGCGAGGCGCCGTCCGGTACGGCGGAGGTGCGGGACGCCGACGAGGTGGCCGAGGTGGCGTGGTGCGCGTACGCCGAGGTGGCGGAGCGGGTGCCGTACGGACTCCACGAGCCGGTGCGGCGGTACCTGGCCGGGGTGCTCGCGCGCTGACGCCCGCCGCGCGCCGGAGGGCGGCCCGGTCGCGGTTCCGGACGGCTACCGGTGGCGGTTCTCCCGCAGGAAGTCCGTCAGCAGGGCCGTCACCTCGGCGGGGCGCTCCAGACCGGGGAGGTGGCCCGCCCAGGGGAGTTCGACGTGGCGGGCGTCGGGGAGGAGGGACGGCAGACGGGCGGCGATGTCGCGGAAGTCCGGCAGGTCGTGGGCGCCGGAGACGGCGAGGGTGGCGGCCCGGACCGCCGTGAGGTCGATCTCCGCCTCGGGCGGCTCGAAGTCCTCGGCCGCCGACTGGAGTTCGAAGGCACGCCGCTGCATCCGCCGCACCCGCTCCCGGGTCGTCCCGTCGGCTTCGGGGCCGAGCCAGGTGGCCACGTTGAGTTCGACGGCCCCGTCGAGGTCGCCGGCCTCGAACAGCGCCTCCTCGCGCTCGTCGAACGCCGCCAGTTCGGCGGAGGGCCGGTGGCCGGGCAGCCCGGCGCAGAGCAGCGCCAGGACCGTCACCCGCCCCGGCCGGCGGGCGGCGACCTCCAGCGCGACCCGGCCGCCGTAGGAGGAGCCGACCAGCGCCGTCCGTCCGATGCCGAGGGAGTCCAGCAGGGCGAGG
Source organism: Streptomyces macrosporus (assembly GCF_039533145.1). Lineage (NCBI taxonomy): Bacteria > Bacillati > Actinomycetota > Actinomycetes > Kitasatosporales > Streptomycetaceae > Streptomyces > Streptomyces macrosporus. The sequence goes on along the minus strand of NZ_BAAASZ010000006.1, from coordinate 16,829 downwards.
ACGTCGTCGGCGTCGCGGTGGGGGGCCGTCGCCGCGGGGGTGTCGCCGAAGCCGCGGAAGTCGCAGCGCACCACCCGGTGACCGGCCTCGACCAGGGGCGTCCACTGCGGGTCCCACATGCGGCGGTCGCAGACGGAGGAGTGCAGCAGCACCAGGGCCGGGCCGTCCCCCGCCACGTCGTGGGCGAGCGTCACAGGGGGAACTCCTCGCCCGCCCGGTAGGAGCGCACCACCGCTTCCCCGTGCGCGTTCCCGGTGCGCACCAGATGCGCCCGCCCGGTGCCGGAGACCCGGGCGAGGCCCCCGTCCACGGTCAGCAGGGTGTTCTCGTCGAGCGCCACGCCCTGCCGGGCGTGCCCCCGCGCGACCACCTCCACCAGCCGGGAGAGCGTCCCCCACTGCGCGGCGTGCGCCTCGACGGCGCCCGGCAGCAGGCCGAGCCCCGGGCGGACGTCCAGTTCGTCCAGGTCCTCGGCGGCGTCGTCCGGGCAGACGGGCACCCCGTCGGAGAGCCACCCGCCGACCACCGCGTGTTCGGCGGCGACCGCCGCCCCCGCCGAGAAGCCCGCGTAGGGCAGGCCCCGGAGGACGCGCAGGGTGAGGGCGTCGAGGCAGTCGGCCAGGGCGTCGTGGTAGGCGGGGGTGAGGCCGCCGCAGACCAGCAGCGCGTCCGCGCCGTCCAGCGAGGCCGGGTCGAACGCGCCGCCCAGCGGCACCAGGACCGGCACCGGCGTGCACGAGGGGTCGACGGCGCGCAGGACCGTCGCGAAGCGGGCGAAGCACTCGGGGCCGTTCCCCGGGCCGTCGCCCTCGTCGAGCACCAGGCAGGCGACGGTGGGGGCGGTGCCGGCCTCGGCGAGGAACGGTCCGTAGACGGCGGCGGCGGCCTTCTCGTCCCAGCCGCCGCCGATCAGATGCGTGCTCATGGCGTTCGTGTTCCTCCGGAGGGTCCGCGCGATGCGGCTCGGACGGTAACAACGCACCCCGCGGGCGCGCGAAGGGTTTTACGCACGCCGCCCCCGGACGCCGACGTCGTCCGGGGGCGGCGGGCCGCTCGGGGCGGGGGTCAGTCCGGGAAGCGGCGGCCGATCCAGCGCCAGGCGAACTCCAGCACCACCGCCGAGCAGGCCGCGACGCCCACCGCCGTCCAGGGCATCACCGTGCCGACGAGGCGGACGGCGAAGAAGTCCTGGAGGAACGGGGTGACCAGGACGACCACGAACGCCGCCGCCATGGTGAGCACCAGGCCGATCCGCCACCAGGTGTAGGGGCGGGCGATGATCGCCAGCACCCACAGCGCCACCAGGAACAGCGTCAGCGTCGCCGCGCTGGTCTCGGCCGCCAGCGCGTCCGGGCCGGTGTAGTGGGAGCGGGCCAGCAGGTAGACGGTGAAGGTGGCCGTCGCCGCGATCAGGCCCGAGGGGATCGCGTACCGCATCACGCGCCTCACGAAGTGCGGGCGGGCGCGCTCCTTGTTGGGGGCCAGGGCCAGGAAGAAGGCGGGGATGCCGATGGTCAGGCCGCCCAGCAGGGTCAGGTGCCGGGGCAGGAACGGGTAGGGCACCTGGGAGCAGATGACCAGCAGGGCCAGCAGCACCGAGTAGACGGTCTTGGTGAGGAAGAGGTTGGCGACGCGCTCGATGTTGCCGATGACCCGCCGTCCCTCGGCGACCACCGACGGCAGCGTGGCGAAGGAGTTGTTCAGCAGCACGATCTGCGCCACGGCCTTGCTCGCCTCCGAGCCCGAGCCCATCGAGACGCCGATGTCGGCGTCCTTCAGCGCCAGGACGTCGTTGACGCCGTCACCGGTCATGGCGACGGTGTGGCCGCGAGACTGGAGGGCGCCGACCATGTCGCGCTTCTGCTGCGGGGTGACGCGGCCGAAGACCGTGCCGTCCTCCAGGGCCGCCGCCAGCTCGTCGCGGTCGGCGGGGAGGGTGCGGGCGTCCACGGCGGACTCCGCTCCGGGCAGGTCCAGCTTGGCGGCGACGGCGCCGACGGAGACGGCGTTGTCGCCGGAGATGACCTTCGCCGAGACGTCCTGGTCGGCGAAGTAGCGCAGGGTGTCGGAGGCGTCGGGACGCAGCCGCTGCTCCAGGACGACCAGGGCCACGGGGTCGGTGGCGGTGGGGTCCGCGGCCAGGGCGGGGTCGTCCAGGGCGTGGGAGGTGCGGGCCAGCAGCAGGACGCGCAGGCCCTCCCGGTTGAGCCGGTCGGTCTCGGCCAGGGCGGGGTCGTCGGGGGTCAGCAGCACGTCCGGGGCGCCCAGCAGCCACGTGCCGCGGGTGCCGTCGGGCTCGGCGAAGGCCGCGCCGCTGTACTTGCGGGCGGAGGAGAACGGCAGGGTGCCGGTGCACTCCCAGCCGGCCGCGCCGTCGGCGGGGTGGGCGTCGGCGATGGCCTTCAGGCTGGCGTTGGGGTGCGGGTCGCTGCCGCCGAGGGCGGCGAGGACCCGCTGCACGCGCGCCGGATCGGCGCCGTTCAGCGGGCGGACCTCGGCCACGTCCATGCCGCCCTCGGTGAGGGTGCCGGTCTTGTCCAGGCAGACGGTGTCGACGCGGGCCAGGCCCTCGATGGCGGGCAGTTCCTGGACCAGGCACTGCTTGCGGCCCAGCCGGATGACGCCGATCGCGAAGGCGATGGAGGTCAGCAGGACCAGGCCCTCCGGGACCATCGGCACGATGCCGCCGACCATGCGGCGGATCGCCTCGTCGGGGTCGTTGTCCTCCACCAGCAGCTGGCTGAGCACCAGGCCGATCGCGGCCGGAACGATCATCCAGGTGATGTACTTGAGGATCTGGCTGATGCCGCTGCGCAGTTCGGAGTGGACGAGCGTGAAGCGGGACGCCTCCTCGGCGAGCTGGGCGGCGTAGGCCTCGCGGCCGACTTTGGTGGTGGTGAAGGCGCCGCTGCCGGCGACGACGAAGCTGCCGGACATCACCGTGTCGCCGGGCCGCTTGTGGACGGGGTCGGCCTCGCCGGTGAGCAGGGACTCGTCCACCTCCAGGCCGTCGGACTCGGTGACGGTGCCGTCCACGACGACCTTGTCGCCGGGGCGGAGCTCCACCAGGTCGCCCAGGACGATCTCGTTGGTGCGGACCTCGGCGCTCGCGCCGTCGCGGCGGACGGTGGGCTTGGCCTCGCCGATGACGGCGAGGTTGTCCAGCGTCCGCTTGGCGCGCAGCTCCTGGACGATGCCGATGAGGGTGTTGGCGAGGATGACGAAGCCGAACAGGCCGTCCTGGATGGGGCCGACGACCAGGATGATCGCGAACAGCACGCCGATGATGGCGTTGAAGCGGGTGAAGACGTTGGCGCGGACGATGTCGGCGGTGGAGCGGGAGGACCGGACGGGAACGTCGTTGACCTCGCCGCGGGCGACGCGTTCGGCGACCTCGGCGGCGGTGAGGCCGGAGGACCGCGGGGCGGTGTCCCGTCCGGTCCCGCCTCTCGCGTCCGCGTCGAGGGTCGTCACGGCCGGCGCCGTGCCGTCGTGCGGCTCCACGGCGCCGCGTGTGGTCTCAGCCCGTTCGGTCATGGCCCAAGACAGTACGGGCGAACGCGGCGCGGTGGGCGTGTTCTGCGCCACGTGCGGGTTTCCCGAGGGAGAAATCAGGGGAACCCGGCCGGGCCGTCAGTCGGGGAGGGCGGTGCCGTCCGGGGCGGGGTCGGGGCCGGTGGCGCCGTCGGGGGCCGGCCGCTCCTTGGCGCGGCGGATGGCCTCCTCGCGGCGGCGGACGTACCAGATGCCGACCAGGCCCAGGAGGCCGCCGACCAGGCAGGTCCACAGCCACCAGGTGCGGTCGCGGTCGGCGAACCAGCCGTAGAAGGGGAGCTGGACCAGGAAGAGCACGAACCAGATGATCGTGCCGCCCACGATCGTGGCGACGACGTTGCCCTCCAGGGGTTCGGGAGCCTCGCGCTCGCCGTTCGTCCACCTGCTCAGGTTCATCGTCCGGCCCCTTCTTCGGTTCTCTCCCACCTCGCGCCGCCTGCCGTCCCACGGTGCTCGCACCAGCGTAACCAGGGGGCGGATGTGGGGAGGGTCACGACGGGGCCGCGGAATGTCTACGCGCGGAGATCGCCTTTCCCGCGATGGTGCGTTCATACTGAATACACCTTGGCTTGGCTGGTTCTGTTTGTGCGAACCTCCAAACCGCATCCCGAACCGCTCATCGAAGGTCACGCATGTCCGCTCCGGTCACCGACACCACGGCCACGCCCGACTCCCCCGGCAAGGACACCGGAACGCCGCCGCCCGGAAGCGGCGTCGACCGGTTCTTCAAGATCTCCGAGCGAGGCTCGACAGTGGGCCGCGAGCTGCGCGGCGGACTGGCCACCTTCTTCGCGATGGCCTACATCGTCGTGCTGAACCCGATCATCCTCGGCGCCGGCCAGGACAAGTTCGGCCACCAGCTCGACAACGCCCAGCTCGTCACCGCCACCGCGCTGATGGCCGGCCTGACCACCCTCCTGATGGGGATCATCGGCAACGTCCCCATCGCCCTGGCCGCGGGCCTGGGCATCAACGCGGTGGTCTCCCTCCAGCTCGCGCCCCAGATGAGCTGGCCCGACGCCATGGGCATGGTGGTCCTGGCGGGCTTCGTGCTGATGCTCCTGGTCGCCTCCGGCCTGCGCGAGCGCGTCATGGACGCCATACCCAACGGGCTGCGGCAGGCCATCGCGATCGGCATCGGCCTGTTCATCACCCTCATCGGCCTGGTGGACTCCGGGTTCGTCACCCGCAACCCCGACGCCGCGCACACCACCGTCCCGCTCGGTCTCGGCCAGGGCGGCCAGCTCCAGGGCTGGCCGGTGCTGGTCTTCGTGCTCGGCCTGGCGCTGACGTTCGTCCTCGTCGCGCGCGGGGTCAAGGGCGCGATCCTCATCAGCATCGTCGCGATGACCGTCGTGGCCGTCGTGATCAACGCCGTCGCCGAGATCCCCGACGCGGCGTGGGGCCTGGCCGTGCCGAACGTGCCCGAGAAGATCGTCAGCACCCCCGACTTCTCGCTGCTGGGCCAGGTCAGCCTCTTCGGCGGCTTCGAGGAGGTCGGCCTGCTGACCGGCTGCCTGTTCGTCTTCACCGTGCTGCTGTCCGGCTTCTTCGACGCGATGGGCACGATCATCGGCGTCGGCCAGGAGGCGAAGCTGACCGACGAGCGGGGCCGGATGCCCCGCATGGGCCGCATCCTGATGGTGGACGGCCTCGGCGTCGCGGGCGGCGGCTTCGGTTCCTGCTCGGCCAACACCTGCTTCGTGGAGTCCACCGCCGGTGTCGGCGAGGGCGCCCGTACGGGTCTGGCCAACGTCATGACCGGCGGTCTGTTCCTGCTGGCCCTGGTCTTCACCCCGCTGGCCACCGTGGTGCCGTCCCACGCGGCGACCCCCGCGCTGGTCGTGGTGGGCTTCATGATCATGGCGTCGAACGTGCGGCAGATCGACTGGAGCGACCACACCATCGCGGTGCCGGCGTTCCTGACGCTGATCTCGATGCCGTTCACGTACAGCATCACCAACGGCATCGGCATCGGTGTGCTGTCCTACATCCTGCTGCGCACCGCCACCGGCCGGTTCCGCGAGATCCCGTGGCTGCTGAACGTCGTCGGGGCCTGCTTCCTGGTGTACTTCCTGCTCGACCCGATCGAGCAGGTGCTGGGCATCGGGTGAGCCGGCGGGCGGTCCGCCGGCGGCCGGGACCGGTCAGGCGGATTCGCCCGCGCAGAAGCGCTCCACCTCGTCCACGGACGAGGTGGAGCGCTCGTCGAAGTCGACTCGGACGAGCGTCCGGACCACGTGGTCCCGGACGCTCGTTCCGCTTTGCGCGGCATGACGGGCGGGCCTGTCGAGCGGCGTACCGTCCATCCGTAGGCTGAGCACTTTCGATCCTGTCGGTTCCATGAGGGCACGGTCCACGGGGAAGGAGGGGCAGCGTGTCGGTTTTCCGTACGGACTCACTCATACGGGTGACGAAGGACACCCTCGTATGCCTTCCTCGGGCCTGTTCTTAGGCAAAGTAATGAGTTAGGCTAATAATCATGCCGGATCTGTCCCGGAGTGAGGACGCCGCAGCGGTGAACGCCCTCCGCTCCGCCACGATGCGTCTCGCACGCCGCATCAAGCACCAGCGCGTCGACGAGTCGCTGAGCCCGACCGAGATGTCGGTCCTCGGCACCCTCGCCCGCTGTGGCTCGGCCACCCCTGGCGAGCTGGCGCGCAAGGAGCACGTACAGCCGCCGTCGATGACGCGCATCGTGGCGATGCTGGAGGCCAAGGGCCTCGTCCGACTGGAGCCTCACCCGGGCGACCGCCGCCAGAAGGTGGTGACCCAGACAGAGCTGGCCGAAGAAGTGCTCGAGGCGAGCCGCCGCAAGCGGAACGCCTGGCTGGCGGAACTCGTCGGCCGGCTCGACGAGGACGAGTGGGCGCGGCTGCGCGCCGCGGCACCCGTCCTGGAGAAGCTCGCGCAACTGTAGACGCAACGGCAGACGCAAAGGCAGACGCAACGACGAACACAACGGTGAACAAGGAGTCGCACCGGCAAGGAGGCGAAAGCGTTTTGAGTTCGGGACCCGGAGCACACTCCGCACCCGCACCTGACGAGAACACGAACCACACCGACACCGACAACGCCGTCGAGGCCGCCGAACCCAAGCCCTCGACGTTCAGCTCGCTGCGCATCCGCAACTACCGGTTGTTCGCGATGGGGCAGCTCGTCTCCAACACCGGCACCTGGATGCAGCGCATCGCCCAGGACTGGCTGGTGCTCAGCCTCACCGGGTCGGCGACGGCCGTCGGCATCACCACCGCGCTGCAGTTTCTCCCCATGCTGCTCTTCGGGCTGTACGGCGGCGTCATCGCCGACCGCTACTCGAAGCGCAAGCTGCTGCTGATCACGCAGTCGGCGATGGGCCTCACCGGCCTCGCGCTCGCCGCGCTGACCCTCAGCGGCCACGTCCAGGTCTGGCACGTCTACGCGCTCGCCTTCGCCCTGGGACTGGCGACCGTCGTGGACAACCCCGCCCGGCAGACCTTCGTCTCCGAGATGGTCGGTCCACGCCAGCTCGCCAACGCGGTCTCGCTCAACAGCGCCAACTTCCAGTCCGCCCGCCTGATCGGCCCGGCCGTCGCCGGTGTGCTGATCACGGCCGTGGGCAGCGGCTGGGCGTTCCTGTTCAACGGACTGTCCTTCATCGCGCCGATCGTCGGCCTGCTGATGATGCGGCCCGCCGAGCTGTACGGCGTCGAGACCGCCCCGCGCGCCAAGGGGCAGCTCCGGGAGGGTCTGCGCTACGTCAGGAGCAGGCCGGACCTGATCTGGCCGATCACGCTCGTGGGCTTCGTCGGCACCTTCGCCTACAACTTCCCGATCTGGCTCACCGCCTTCACCGACGAGGTCTTCGACGAGGGCGCGGGCACCTACGGCCTGCTCAACACCCTGATGGCCATCGGTTCGGTGACCGGCGCGCTGCTCGCCGCCCGGCGCGGCACGAGCCGGATGCGGGTCATGGTCGGCGCCGCGCTGATCTTCGGCGTGCTGGAGCTGGCGGCGGCCGTCTCCCCGACGTTCTGGCTCTTCGCCGCCCTGATGGTGCCCATCGGAGCCATGGGCCTGACGTTCAACGTGACGGCCAACGCCACCGTCCAGCTCGCCTCCGACCCGGCGATGCGCGGCCGTGTGATGAGCCTGTACATGATGGTGTTCATGGGCGGCACCCCGCTCGGCGGTCCGCTCATGGGCTGGATCACCGACAGTCACGGCGCCCGGATCGGCTTCCTGTCGGGCGGTCTGATCTCCGCCGTGGCCGCCGTCGCCACCGGCCTGGTCCTGGCCCGGATCAGCGGCCTGCGCCTGAGGGTGGACTTTCGGCGCGGTCGGCGCGTCGTGGCGTTCGTGCCGGTGACGCGCGGGAAAGGGCAGGAGAGCATAGGGGGCGCCGGGAAGCCCCGGGCCTGCGCGTCCCCCACCGCCCCGGCCGCCGCCCCGGCGTCCGCTCCACCCGCCTCCCCGTCCGCCGTTCCCGGTGAGGACAGGGACCATCGCAGGAAAGTACTGGCATGAGACTCTTCACGGCCGTCCTGCCGCCGCCCCCCGTCCTGACCGAACTGGCGGAGGCGGTGGACGGGCTGAGGGGCCTGCCCGACGCGGACCGACTGCGCTGGGTCGGACCCGAGGGCCGGCACCTCACCCTCGCCTTCCTGGGCGAGGTCGACGAGGCGCTCCTGCCCGACCTGCGTGAACGCCTGGCGCGCGCCGCCCGGCACCATCCCGCCTTCGGCCTCCGTCTGGCCGGAGGCGGACGTTTCGGCGACCGGGTCCTGTGGATCGGGGTCGAGGGCGACCGCACGGCCCTGCGCCGACTGGCGGACTCGGTCACCGCGGCGGTCCGCCGCGCCGGGGTGCCGACCGAGGACCGCCCCTACAAGCCGCACCTGACCGTCGCCCGCGCCGGCCGCACGGCCCGCCGCGTGGACCTGCGCCCGTACGCGGCGGCCCTGGGCGACTTCTCCGGCAGCGACTGGCAGGCGCGCGAGGTGGTCCTCGTCCGCAGCTTCCTGCCCTCCTCCGGGGTACCGGGCGAGCACCCCCGGTACGAGACGCTGGCGACCTGGCCGCTGGGAGGCTGAGCGGGCGGGCTACCGTTGGGGACGTGGATCCGAAGACCCGTACCCGCATCGTGAGCGGCACGCTCGTGCTGATGCTCGCCGTGGTGGTCCTGGCGGCCGTGTTCGGCTGACCGACCGCCGCGCCCGGCGCCGGAGGACGGCGAGGGCGCCCGTCGCCGGGCGCCCTTCACCCTCACCCTGCCCGCGGAAGCCCGCGGGCTCCGGGACGCGCCGGTCCGCCGGTCCGTCCGGCTCACCGGCGCGTCCGGCTCACCAGGCGAACGCCTCCGGGGACGGACCCGGGCCGGGGAAGATCTCCTCCAGCGACGCCAGCAGCTCCTCGCTCAGCTCCAGCTCCACCGCGCGCAGCGCGGACGAGAGCTGCTCCAGCGTGCGCGGGCCGGTGATCGGGCCCGTCACGCCCGGCCGGGTGAGCAGCCAGGCCAGGGCCACCTCGCCCGGCTCCAGGCCGTGCTTGTCCAGCAGGTCCTCGTACGCCTGGATCTGCTCGCGGACCTTGGTGTTCGCCAGCGCGTCGGCCGAGCGTCCGGAGGTCGTGCGCGCGCCGCCGCCCTCCCTCTCCTTGCGGATCGCGCCGCCCAGCAGACCGCCGTGCAGCGGCGACCACGGGATGACTCCCAGGCCGTACCCCTGCGCGGCCGGGACGACCTCCATCTCCGCGCGGCGCTCGACCAGGTTGTACAGGCACTGCTCGCTGACCAGCCCCAGGCTGCCGCGGCGGGCGGCGGCCTCGTTGGCCTGGGCGATGTGCCAGCCCGCGAAGTTCGACGACCCGGCGTAGACGATCTTGCCCTGCTGGACCAGGACGTCCATGGCCTGCCAGATCTCCTCCCACGGGGTGTCCCGGTCCACGTGGTGGAACTGGTAGAGGTCGATGTGGTCCGTCCGGAGCCGCTTGAGGCTGGCGTCCACGGCCCGGCGGATGTTCACCGCCGACAGCTTGTCGTGGTTGGGCCAGACCTCGCCGTCGGGCCCCATGTTGCCGTACACCTTGGTGGCCAGCACCACCTTGTCCCGACGGCCGCCGCCCTTGGCGAACCAGGTGCCGATGATCTCCTCGGTGCGTCCCTTGTTCTCGCCCCAGCCGTAGACGTTGGCGGTGTCGAAGAAGTTGACGCCCGCGTCGAGCGCGGCGTCCATGATGGTGTGGCTGTCGGCCTCGTCGGTCTGGGGGCCGAAGTTCATCGTGCCGAGAACCAGCCGGCTGACCTTGAGACCCGTGCGTCCGAGCTGCGTGTACTTCATGGTCCCAGCCAACGCGGTGGAGTGCGCTCAAGGCAAGGGCGCACGGCGGCGGGTCACGCCGCGTCGGCCGCCGCGTACGGACCGCCGACCCCCCACGCCTGGTGCATCGCCTCCGCGAAGGCCGCGGCGATGCGGTGCTCGCCGGAGGCGGTGGGGTGGGTGCCGTCGTAGGTGTCGCGGTCGAGGTCCCAGTCGCGCGGCGGGGAGGCCAACAGCAGCGGTGAGGCGGGCGTGGACAGCTCGGCCACTGCCTTGGCCAACAGTTCGTTGAAGCGCTCGCACTCGGCGGCGAAGAAGGCGTCGTGCCGGGCCCGGACGTTGGGGACCACCGGCAGCACCACCGCCCGCAGCCGCGGGTCGGCGGAGCGGGCCTCGGCGAAGAAGCGGCGGACGGTGGCCGCCGTGGCCCCGGAGTCGGTGTAGAAGCCCAGGTCGATCAGGCCCAGGAAGATCAGCAGCGTGTCGGCGCGGTGCTCCCGCACCGCCTCGGATATCAGCGGCGCCATGTGCAGCCAGCCCTCGCCCCACCCCGCGAGGTGGCGGCGGGCGGGCGCGGGGAAGGCCGGGTCGGCGTAGGCGTGGGAGACGGGCGCGTCGGCCGCCTTGTCGTACAGCGCGTCGCGCGGGCCGACGATCTCGTACGCCTCGCCCAGGGGCCCGCACGTCCGCTCCAGGTGCCGCCACATCCGGTGGCGCCAGGTGTGCTCACCGGCACCGCCGATGGTCATGGAGTCGCCGACGAAGAGGAAACGCATTCGCACATCCTCTCGGACGGCGGTCGTGACCTGCGACGTGATGCCCGTCACCCGGCTCGACGGGCGGCGCATGGCCGGATTCGATCCGTCCGGACGGGAGTGGATCAACGGTTCGAGGCGCCCGGCGGTCCTCAGGGGTGCGGCCCACCCGCACGGACGGACCACCGACAACGAGAGGGGCACACGCATGAGCCGGAGAAGACTCCGCGGCATGGTCGTCGGGATGACGGTCGGCGCCGTGGTGCTGACGACCGCGCCCGCCGCCGGCGCCGCGACCGAGACCGACCGGCGGCACGACAGGCACCACACGCGGACCCAGCAGGCCATGGACGCCTTCCTGGAGGCGTACGTCCCGGGCGTCCTCGGGCAGGTGAGGGACGAGCGGGGCACGTGGACCGGGGCGTCCGGGGTGGCGGACGCGGAGACGGAACGCCCCCGGCTGCGTCCGGACCGGTTCCGGATCGGCAGCATCACCAAGACGTTCGTCGCCGCCGTCCTCCTGCAACTCCAGGAGGAGGGACGGCTGGATCTGGACGATCCGGTGGAGCGGTGGCTGCCCGGTCTGGTGCGGGGCAACGGGCACGACGGCCGGGAGGTCACCGTCCGCCAACTCCTCAACCACACCAGCGGGATCCACAACTACACCGAGGACGCGGAACTGTCCGAGAGGATGTTCGGCCCGGGCTTCTTCGAACACCGCTACGACACCTTCACGCCGGAGGAGTTGGTCGGCATCGCCATGGAGCACGAGCCGGTCTTCGCGCCGGGCACGGACTGGAGCTACTCCAACACCAACTACGTCCTGGCGGGCATGGTCGTGGAGGCCGTCACCGGGAACTCCTACGCCGACGAGGTCGAGCGGCGCGTGATCGAGCCGCTCGGCCTGCGCTCCACGGTGCTGCCGGGCACCCGCGCGACGATGCCGCGCCCGCACGGCCGGGGCTACGGCCTGCTGGCCGAGGGCGAGGAGGTGACGTGGGTCGACGTGACCGACGTCAACCCCTCCTGGGCCTGGGCGGCGGGCGAGATGATCTCCACCGTGGACGACCTCAACCGCTTCCTGCGGGCGCTGCTGGACGGCCGGCTGCTCTCCGAGGAGAGCATGGCGGAGATGCTCACCACCGTCCCCACCGGCCAGGAGGAGATCGAGCGCTACGGGCTCGGCATCATGAAGGACGAACTGCCGTGTGGGACAGAGGTGTGGGGCCACAACGGGTCCGTCCACGGCTCGCTCTCCTTCGTCCTCTCCACCCGGGACGGCGACCACACGATGGCGTTCAACGCCAACACCACCTGGGGGCCCCTGGACACCGTGTGGAAGGCGGAGTTCTGCGGCACGGCCCCCGAGCGGGGCGACGACTCCCGGACGTCCGGGACGTTCGGACCGCCCGACGAGTCCGAGCCCTCGCAGCGGCCCCGCCTGGTGCCGAACGTCGGCTGACGCCGACGGCCGTGTGACGGTGACCGTCGCCGGTCCGGGGCGCCTCCGGCGGATGGCAGGCTTGGGGCCATGCGGAGGCTGGTGTGCGCCCTG
>NZ_BAAASZ010000006.1:0-4589 GCF_039533145.1 Streptomyces macrosporus | reverse complement strand
TGGAGGTCGGCCGCCCGCAGCTCGCGCCGATCCGGCCGTACGCCGGGCCGCCCGCCGCCGACGGCTTCACCATCGAGGACGAGCGGATCACCGAGTCCAGCGGACTGGCCGCCAGCCGTGCCCACCCCGGCGTGTACTGGACGCACAACGACAGCGACGACGGGCCGTACGTCTACGCGGTGGACGGCCGGACGGGGCGGACGGTCGCCACGATCACCCTGACCGGCGTCGCCCCGCGCGACGTCGAGGCCGTCTCCGTCGGCCCCGACGGCGATGTCCACGTCGGCGACATCGGCGACAACTTCGGCGGGCGGTGGCCGGAGGTGTGGATCTACCGCTTCCCCGAGCCCGAGGAGCTGACCGACCGGGCGGTGGAGGTCACCCGCCACACCGTGCGCTACGCGGACGGTCCGCGCGACGCCGAGTCCCTGGCGGTCCACCCCGGCACCGGGCGGGTGTACATCGTCAGCAAGGACGAGGACGGCGGCGCCCTGTACGCCGGACCGGAGGAGCTCTCGGCGTCCGGCGTCAACACCTTCACCCGCGTGGCCGCCGTCGACGTGTGGGCGACCGACGCCGCCTTCTCCCCGGACGGCACCCGGCTGGCGGTGCGCGGCTACTTCGACGGGAGGATGTACGCCTGGCGGGACGGGAAGCCGCGCGAGCTGGGACGGTTGACCGTGCCGATGCAGCGCCAGGGCGAGTCGCTGACCTTCACCCCGGACGGTCGGACCCTGCTGTACGGCACGGAGGGCGCGCGCGGCGCCGTACAGCCGAGGGAACCGACCGGCGACCAACTCCCGGAGAGCGTACGGCGGGAGGAGGCCGAACGGTCCCGGGACGGCGAGGGGGGTCCGGCGGACGACCGGGCGGGCGATCCGGCGGGCGACGCGGCGGGGGAGGAGGGACAGGGGAACACCACCGTCCTCGTCCTCGCCCTCGCCTCGGTCGCCGTCCTCTTCCTGGCCCTGCGCCGGGCCGCCCGGCGCAGGGGCTGAGCCGGGGCCTCCCGTCCTCGCTCCCCGCCGGGTCCGCGCTCGTGGGCCGGCCGGCGTCCCGGCGGACGACCGCCGCTACTCGGCGGTCGACGCCTCCTGACCCGTGCCGCCGTCCAGCCAGGGGCCGACCAGTTCCAGGACGTCCCGCAGCGGGTCGCGCAGGGAGAGGTCGTCGGCGAGCACCGCGTGCCCCGGCGTCACGAACTCGTAGACGAAGGCGTCGGGGACCTGCCGGTCGATGGTCCGCCGCGGCAGGCTCTCGAACTCCTCGCTCTCCAACAGGCCGCGCAGCTCGGCCAGTTCGCCCCGCGGCATCCGGTCGGTCTCCGGCGTGCCGCCCGGGGCGTCCAGCACCTCCACCGCGCCGTCCCGGTCGACGACGACACTGGTGTACCCGCCGGCGATGCCGCCGGTCCTGGTCACGGCGAGCAGCGTCCCCCCGAGGGGGTCCTCGGACGGGGCGGGGGCGGAGGAGGGGGCGGAGGGGGTGCCGGACGTGCTCCCGCTCGCGCTTCCCGGCGCGTCCGACCCTCCCGAGTCGCACCCCGTCAGCAGCAGGAACGCCACGGCGACGGCCGCCGTCCCGCGTCCGAACCGGTCGGGTCGGCCTCCCGACTCCGTTCCCATCGGCACCCCCGGGTCGTGTTCCGCGACGGACCCGACCATGGTGGCGGCCGGAGGGGCCGCTGTCGACGGGGTGTGCCGCCCTCAGCCGCCCTCGGCGTCGTCCCCGTCACAGGCCCGCTCGCCGGACCGCTCGCCGGACCGTCCGCCGGACCGCTCGTCGGTCCGTTCCGCGAGGAACGCCTCCATGCCGTCGAGCAGCCGTTCCAGACCGAACTCGAAGAGCTTCTCGCCGGGGACGGCGAAGGTGTCCTCGGCGAGGGCGGCGACGTGCGGATACGCGCCGCTGAGCATCGCCTTCTCCAGCATGGGCCCGTGCGCCGACCAGAACTCCTCGTCGCTGATGCCGGTCTGTTGGGCGGCCTGGGCGGCGTTGACGTGGGTGCGGGCGCAGCCGGCGACGTAGCCGTCGAGGGCGGCGACGAACCCCATCCGCTCGTGGTCGGTGAGGTCGAGGTCCGCCAGGCCGGAGAGGGCGTAGTCGAAGCCGGCCACGGCGCCGGGGCCGAGCACGGGGCGGGCGAGGTTGATCCGGAGCAGCCAGGGGTGGTCCAGGTACATCCGCCACGTGCCGAGGGCGACGTGCCGCATGACCGTGCGCCAGTCGGCGTCCCGGGGCGCGTCGGAGCCGTCCGTCATGCCGTAGGCGCGGTCGATCATCAGCTCCAGCAGTTCGGCCTTGCCCGGCACGTAGCGGTAGAGCGACATCGTGCCGACCCCCAGCTCGGCGGCGACGCGGCGCATGGAGAGCGCGTCGATCCCCTCGGCGTCGGCGATCCGGATGCCCGCGGCGACGATGCGCTCCAGGGTCAGGCCCGGCTTGGGGCCGCGGGCGGGGCGCTCGCGCCGGCCCCACAGGAGTTCGAGGCTGCGCCGCAGGTGGTCGCCGTTTTCTCGGGTCGTCATCGCACTCCATCCTACGGGTGCGCGGAAAAACCGAGTACACCGTACGCGCAATCGGGTACGGTGTACTCGGTTTGGAGGGAGGCACCATGACGACACCCCACGGCGCCGGACGCGCCGAGCACGCGGTGTGGGCGGAGGGGCTGGTGAAGCGGTACGGCGACAAGCGCGCCCTGGACGGCTTCGACCTCGCCGTCCGGCGCGGCACCGTGCACGGCCTGCTCGGCCCCAACGGCGCGGGCAAGACCACCGCCGTGCGCATCCTGGCCACGCTCGTCCGCCTCGACGGCGGACGCGCCACCGTGGCCGGTCACGACGTGGCCCGCGAGCCCGCCCGCGTGCGCCGCAGGATCGGGCTGGTCGGCCAGTACGCGGCGGTCGACGAGATCCTCACCGGCCGGCAGAACCTGGAGATGTTCGGCCGCCTGTTCCACCTCGGCACCCGTCAGGCCCGGCGGCGCGCCGACGAACTGCTGGACCGCTTCGGCCTGACGGACGCCGCCGACAAGCAGCTCAAGGCGTACAGCGGCGGCATGCGGCGGCGGCTCGACCTGGCCGCCGGCATGATCCTCGCGCCCGACGTGCTCTTCCTCGACGAGCCCACCACCGGGCTGGACCCGCGCAGCCGCAACGAGGTGTGGGAGGCGGTGCGCTCCCTGGTCGCGGGCGGCACCACGGTGCTGCTCACCACGCAGTACCTGGACGAGGCCGACAAGCTGGCCGACCGCATCACCGTCCTCGACCGGGGCGTGCGCATCGCCGACGACACCCCGGCCGGGCTGAAGAACGCCATCGGCGGCGACCGCGTCGAGGTCGTGCTCCGCGACGCGGCCGACATCCCCACCGCCGTCCGCGTGCTCGCCGGGGTCGCGGACGGGGCCGAGCCGCACACCGATCCCGAGGAGCGCCGGGTGCACGCGCCGGTCACCGACCGGGTGGCCGCGCTCACCGAGGTGGCCCGGACCCTCCAGGACGAGGGCGTCGGGATGGAGGACATCGGCCTGCGCCGCCCCACCCTGGACGAGGTCTTCCTGCGCCTGACCGGCCACCGCGCGGAGCGGAACGGGACGGAAGGGACGGCCGGGAAGAAGGAGCGGGAGGAGACCGCCGCATGAGCACCGCACCGAACCCCGCCCCCGCCCCCGTCCTCCCCGACGGCCCCGAGCGGCGGCTGTACTGGGCGGTCGCGGACTGCTGGACGATCGTCCGCCGCGACCTGCTCCACCTCGCCAAGCAGCCGTCCATCATCGCCTGGCAGCTCGGTTTCCCGATCGTCTCGGTGCTGCTGTTCGTCTACGTCTTCGGCAGCGCCATGGACGTGGGCGCGGGGGACTACGAGTCGTACGCGCTGCCCGGCATGTTCACCATGACGATGGCCTTCGGCTTCATGAACACCGCGATGGCCGTCGTCGTCGACAAGGACCGGGGCGTCACCGACCGGTTCCGGTCGATGCCGATGTCCCCCTCCGCGGTGGTCACCGGCCGCGGCGTCTCCGACGTGCTGCACGCCGCGCTGGACCTGCTGGTGTTGGTCCTGATCGCCCTGGCCGTCGGCTGGCGCTCGGACGGCGGGGTGCTCGCGACCCTCTACGCCTTCGCGCTGCTGCTCCTGCTGCGCTCCGCGCTGATCTGGGTCGGGGTGTTCCTCGGGCTGCTCGTTCCCAACCAGGAGGCGGCGGGGAACCTGTTCGCCGTGGCCTTCCCCTTCGGGATGATCTCCAGCGTCTTCACGCCGCCCTCTATGATGCCGGACTGGTTGGGCGCCATCGCGATGTGGAACCCGGTCTCCTCCACCGCCAACGCCGTCCGGGACCTCTTCGGCAACCCGGTGGCGACCGGCGGGAGCTGGATCGAGGAGAACGCGGCGCTGATGGCGGTGGTCTGGCCGCTGGTCGTCACGGCCGTCTTCCTCCCTCTGGCGGTGCGCCGCTTCCAGCGGCTGTCGCGGTAAGGAGGCCGAGGAGGCCGAGGAGGCCGAGGAGGCCGAGGAGGGAGACGGGCGGTACAGGGATGCCGTCGGCCCGGTCGTCCGAGGGACGGCCGGGCCGGTGGCGTGTCCGCGGG
>NZ_BAAASZ010000005.1:155330-159575 GCF_039533145.1 Streptomyces macrosporus | reverse complement strand
ACGCAGCGTCGAAGTTGATCGACCCACACCGATGATCATTCTGTTAGAGGTTCTTACTGGATCGATGCCGGAGACGGGGTGATGATCTCCACGAGTGTCTTCCAGGACCGGGCCGGCGCCGAGGAGTCGACCGACAGGGCGGCGGACTTCGTACGGGACCGCCTCGCCTCCCTGCTCCCCAACCCTCCCCAGGTCACGGCCGGCGAGGTCGTGGCTCACTCGTAGCGGCCGGCCGGACGCGGCACGGCCGTCGAGACCGTGCACCCGTGCCGCGGACCGCGCGGGTCGCCGGGCACGAGCGGCGCGTTTGACCGCTCGGGGCCAGCCGACGCAGGGGCCGCCCGGCTTGCCGGGCGGCCCGTCGTCGACGAGGGCCGAGACTGTCCGTGGCCGCAGGGCCGGCTGTACCGCCAACGTGTCGAAGCCGTTCTCCTCCTTCGGCTCGTACCCTCGACGTGACGCGACATGGGCTTACTTGCCCGCCGGCGAGGAGCTTGCCAAGCGAGGCGCTTCGCTACTCCGTGGGCATTCCCGCGTAGGCGCGCATCGCCGCGCGGTCCTGGGGAAGACCCCACGCCCGCAGGATCCCCAGGAAGTTCCCCCATCGCCACGTGCCGTCGTCGAGCGTGGCCAGCACGCGGACCAGGCGCTGCTGCCGGCGGTCCAGGTCCGCGAACGCCGGAAGGCCGGCGGGACGTTGTGAGCCGAAGGCCAGACGCAGGGCGGCCGCGGCGACCGCGAAACCGGCGGGTCCCGTGGTGGCGGCCAGACCGTCCGTCACGGCGTCCAGGGCCTCGGTCGGGTAGCGGTCGGCCAGCAGGGTGAGGCTCGCCGCGGCGTAGCCGCGCAGATTCCCTTCGTGGAACAGGATGCCGGGCGGGCCGGGCTCCGGCGGATCCGCCTCGACGGCGGCCAGCTCGGCGAGCACCTCCGCGCCCACCGCGGCTTCGGCTCCCGTGCTGCCCAGGCGTGCCAGGGCGGTCGCCGCCGCCCACCGCACCGTCTGGTCCCCGGCGGTGAGGAACGGACGCAGTCTGTCGGTCAGCGTGGCATCGCCCAGCAACCCCGCCGCCACGAGCGCCGTGGCCACGACGGCCTGGTCCGTCTCGTGGTCGAGCAGTCGCAGCAGGTGCGGCACCGTGCGGTTTCCCTCCTCGGGAAACCAGGCCACGAGGTACGCCGTCGCCGCACGCACGGCCGGATCGCCGTCGTCCAGCAGCGCGCACAGGGCCGGCACCTCCTGCCGCACCGCGTCGTAGGCGCCCAGTTCGGCGTCCGCGGCCCGGAGCTGCGCGTCGAAGTCGAACACCGCGCGGTGCATCTCGCGGACGCGCCGCTCGCCGTCGTCGGGCGCCTCCGCGACCCACGTGTCGTACTCGGCACGCACCTGTTCCGGGTCCTTCGCCCTGAACGCCGCGACCTCCTGCCGCCATCCCGTCACATCGACGCCGCCCGGCAGATGCGCCTCGTCATACCCGATGGCCAGCGCCGCCAGCAGTTCCAGGACCTCGTCCCGGTCGGGCACCGACGCGTCGGCCGCCATGCGGGCCAGGAACGGCACGGCCGCGGCCGACGCCTCGTAGCGGCTGCCCTGGTGGAAGATGTTGCCGTACAGGGCGTGCAGGGCCTTCCGCCGCCCCTCCGCGTCCGTCCCGCACAGGGCTCGCAGTTGTTCCGGAACGTCGTCCGCGGCGCCGTAGGCGTGCTCCAGGGCCGCCCAGTCGATCGCGTCCAGTCCGGCCAGAGGATTGTTCTCCGTCGTCACGAGCGGCAATGTCCCACATGGCTCTGACATCTGTGCGGTTCAGGCGAGAGCAGTGGACCGTCCCCCTTCCGTGTCCGGTTCCACGCGTGCCTCCGCACCCGGGCGGATACGCCCTCCGGGTTCGCGGTGCCGTGCGCCGATGGTCCGGTGACGCCGCTGGTCGAGCCGGCCTTGACGGCCGCGCACCGGCATACGGTCCACGACTCGCACCGCGCCTTCCGGGGTGCGCCACTCGGTCTCCAGGACCAGGGAGTCGTCCCGGTAGCGGCGGGTGCGACCACGCCACCCACCGCCGTCTGCCGGGGCGGTGCGGCGGCACGCCGATCGTCGGCCGCCGCGGCACTCCGCACGGTTCGGGGCTCGGCCGCACCCTCCGAGGCGTCGAACGCGCCCTCGTCCGACCCCACCGGAACCGGCCCGCGCCGTCGTCCGGCGAGATGCTCGTGACGACGGATGCGGGTGTTCGGGAGCTTTCTCGACGACGTGGCCGGGCTCGGGCCACGACCGGTCCGAGTCAGCCGGCCCTTTCGACGTACGACGCCAGGTTGGCCAGCGAGGAGGCGATCCCGGCCTCGTGGACCGCTTGGTCGATGCCGGGTGGCACGTCCGTGGCGGTAACGGTCACCTCGGTTCCATCACCGGCGGCAGCGAGGTGCCAGGTCAACGTCATGGTGCCCGCGTACGACGGGTCGTCGGCCTCGAACACCGCCCGCTGCACCACGCGCTCCGGCGGCACCAGGTCGGCGAACTCGACGTCGACGACATCCGTCGCATCTGAAGTCTTGCCAGGGCTGTCGGCGGGATCGAGGTAGGTGAGGACCATCCGGAACCCGCCACCGGGTCGGGGGTCCCACCACTCGATCCGCCCGCGCATGCCGTCCGGCGGCAGCCACGCCTCGAGGGACTCCCGGTCGAGGAGGGCGTCGTAGACAGCCGCCGGTGGGGCGGCGATCACCCTGCCGGCACGGTCGATCCTGCTCATGGCCCGATCCTAGAACCCAAGAGGTCCCGCCGGCCCCGTCCTCATCGAGCGTCCCGCCGAAGAAACCAGCCTGGCTCGGGCCGCGGCCGGCGAATCGCACGACGCGCCAACCGGACCCACCCGAGGACGACGCCCGCCACCGGGGCACGCGGCCGGACGTCGTCCGACACGAAGACGGTCGACTTCGGCGCGGTGCGGGCCGGCGCCCCGTGCCCCGAGACGGACGGCGGCGTCATCCCGTGGCCGACGATGCCGGACCCGGTGCGGAAGGCATGGGAGACGGCGCACAAGGAGGTCTTGGGCCTCGACATCGTCCCGGACCACCACTTGCGGGTGGACGCGGCGTACCTCAACGACGTGTCGTCGTGGTGGCCGGTGCGGTGTTCGCGCCCTGGGTCGATGCGGTGGTGTTCATGCGCGGTGAACATCCTTGCGGTGACCGTTCCTCCGTCCGTCTCCGGCCGTGTAGCCGAAAACAGACGGAGGGACAGAGCGCAAACCGAGGTCCTGGTCCAACCTCTGTGAAGCAAGTCGTCGGATCCGGGGTCCGGCCGGGGTACGCCCAGGAGCCGCCATCGGACGATCTTGCAGCCCTGAGGCACACCGCCGTGCCCTGACCCGGCACCAGCCCCATTGCGCCGAGCGACAACCACGGCCAGGTGGGCCGATCCGGTTCGTCCTCCAGGCTCCGGGGCGAGTTGCCCGAACACGCTCGGGGTCCTTCCTCGCCGGAGGCGATGGAAATCGGACTGTTTTCCGCAAAATGGCACACATGTTGTTTTTTGCGGCTTTTGACACGGGGTCTCCGCGGACGAGACGGAGTGGGGACGCGGCGTTCGCGGAGTCGGCCGGTGACGGTGAGTCCGGTGCCTCCTCCTGAGTCGGCCCCGGAGTCCGGGCGGCGGTCCTTCGCACCGTTGCCGGCCGTGTGCGTCGGGTACTTCATGGTGATCCTGGATGTGACGATCATCAACGTCGCCGTACCGGTGATCGGCCGGGAACTGTCGGCCTCGCTCACCGGCATCCGGTGGATCACCAACGGGTACACCCTGGTCTTCGCCGGGTTCCTGCCGACCGCCGGCGCGCTGGGCGACCGGCTGGGCAACCGTCGGGTCTTCTGCTCGGGCGTGGCGGTGTTCACCGTGTCCTCGGTCGCGTGCGCGCTCGCGCCGAGTTCCCTCGTCCTGGTTGTGGCCCGGCTGGTGGGGGGGCTCGGCGCGGTGCTGATCGTGCCGGGTTCCCCGGCTCTGTCCCGGCAGGCCTGCCCCGCGCCGGCCGCACGCTCGTGGGCCTTCGGGCTGTGGGGCTCGATGGCGGACATCGCGGCCTCCGCCGGACCGCTGCCGAAGGGAAGCGGGATCGAGGACGTCGGCGGTGAAACCGCGGGCCGTGATGCCGTCACGGCTCGGCTCCGTCGTCGGGCGGTCCAGGTGGCCGGTCCCAGGCCGGGGCCGGCGCCGACGAGAGCGAACGTGGTCACGTGAGTCCTCTCCCGGGG
>NZ_BAAASZ010000005.1:124720-155280 GCF_039533145.1 Streptomyces macrosporus | reverse complement strand
TCCCGGACCGAGGAGGGGAGGCGGGCCGCCGCGGCCTCGTCGAGGATCCACAGGGTGCGGGCGCGGCCCCGGGCGCCGGAGGCGGGTCAGGGGATGAGGAGGGCCTTGATGGCGCGGCGCTCGTCCATCGCCCGGTAGCCCTCGGCGACCTGCTCCAGAGGGAGGGTGAGGTCGAAGACCTTGCCCGGGTCGATCCGGCCCGTCAGGACCAGGTCGACGAGGTCGGGCAGGTAGCGGCGCACGGGGGCCGGGCCGCCGCGCAGACCGACGTGCGAGAAGAACAGCTCCTGCCCGTCGATCGCGACGTCGTGGGGGACGCCGACGAAGCCGACGTTGCCGCCCGGCCGGGCCGACCGGAGGGCCTGCCGCACGGCCTGGGCGGTGCCGACGCACTCCAGCACGCTGTCGGCGCCGACGCCGTCGGTGAGGTCCTTGACGTGGGCGACACCCTCCTCGCCGCGCTCGGTGACGATGTCGGTGGCGCCGAACTCGCGGGCGAGCTTCTGCCGCGCTTCGTGGCGGCTCATGGCGATGATCCGCTCCGCGCCCATCTCCCTCGCGGCGATCACCCCGCACAGACCGACGGCTCCGTCGCCGACGACCACGGCGGTGGAGCCGGGCTTCACCTCGGCGGCCAGCGCGGCGTACCAGCCGGTGCCCATCACGTCGGAGACGGCGAGCAGGCTCGGCACGAACGCGCCGTCCGGGTGCTCGCCGGTGGCGACCAGGGTGCCCTGGGCGTTGGGAACGCGCACGTAGTCGGCCTGGCAGGTGGACATGAACTCGCGGTGCAGGCAGTTGGACTGCCAGCCGTTGCGGCAGTTCACGCAGGTGTTGTCGGAGGTGGCGAAGGAGCCGACGACGAACTGGCCGGGCTTGACCGAGGTGACCTCGTCTCCGACCTCCTCGACGATGCCGACGTACTCGTGGCCCATCGGGTGGGGGTCGCCGATCGGCTCCAGGCCGCGGTAGGGCCACAGGTCCGAGCCGCACACGCAGGTGGCGACCGTGCGGATGATCGCGTCGGTCGGCTGAACGATCTTCGGGTCGTCGAGCGTTTCGAAGCGCACATCGCCGGGGGCGTGGATCACTGCTCCGCGCATGAGGGGTTCCTTACGTGCCGGGGCGTCCTGTGCGGGGGTGCACCGACGGACGCCGGGTGCGGTTGCGTGCCCGGGACGAAGGTCGTGTCGCGGTCTCCGTTCCCGGGACCGGCACCCCCTGCCTCCCCTGTGGCGGCGGGGCGGGGAAGTGCCGCGCCCTCCAGGTAACCGGCGTTTCGCGCGCGCAGCGAGGCATCGTCGAAGGGTGTACCGGCGGTACACCCCTACCGCGCCGTGCACGACGTAACGTCGAGGTGTGGACAACCGTGAAGAGGTCCGCGAGTTCCTGACCTCGCGGCGAGCCAAGATCACCCCCGAACAGGCCGGGCTGCCCGCCGGGCCCCGACGCCGTGTCCCGGGCCTGCGCCGCAGCGAGGTCGCCGCGCTGGCCGACGTCAGCGTCGAGTACTACGCCAAACTCGAACGCGGCAACCTCGCCGGTGTCTCACCGTCCGTCCTCGAAGCCGTCGCCCGCGCCCTCCGGCTCGACGACGCCGAACGCGCCCACCTCCTCCATCTGACCCAGGCGGCCGACGGCTCGGATGCCCTGACGCGCCCGCGCCGCCGACGCGCCAAGGGTCAGTGGACGCCGCACCGCAGCCTGCAGTGGACCCTGGACGCGATCACCGCCGGGCCCGCGTTCGTCCGCAACGGCCGCATGGACCTGCTCGCCGCCAACCGGCTCGCCCGCGCCTTCTACGCCGACGTCTACAACAGCGCTCCGAAGGAGCCCAACCTCGCCCGCTTCAACTTCCTCGACCCCGCCTCCCGCCGCTTCTACCCGGACTGGGACGCCTTTGCCGACATGTGCGTCGCCATCCTGCGCACCGAGGCCGGCCGCAACCCCCACGACAAGGACCTGCACGACCTCGTCGGTGAACTCTCCACGCGCAGCGAGGAGTTCCGCACCCGCTGGGGCGCCCACAACGTCCGCCACCACGGCACCGGAACCAAACGCTTCCACCACTCGGCCGTCGGCGAGCTCACCCTCGCCTTCGAGGGTCTGGAGATGGCGGCCGAGCCCGGCCTCACCCTCACCATCTACACCGCCGAACCCGGCTCGCCCTCCGAAGAAGGACTGCGCCTGCTCGCCTCCTGGGCCGCCACCCGGGAGGCCGACTCCCCCGCGCAGCAGGCAGCCGGCTGACCGCCCGGGCACTCGGCCACCGCGACGAGACCACCGCCCGTCTCGTCACCGAAACCGGCGGCCCCCGGAGCCGATACGCCTCCGGCGGCCACACACGGCGAGGCCGGGCCCGGCCTCGCAGAGGAGCACGCGACACCTCGACCTGCGGGCCGGTCGGGCCTGCCCGCTACGGACGCAGTTCCAGGGAGACGTGCGAGGACAGTGCGCGGAGGAAGTCGGGCGCGTCGAAGATCTCGCCGGCGGAGGCGACGCCGACCGTCCTGGTCCGTCCCGTGAGGATGCGGTCGACCGCTTCCACCACGAGCGGCGCGGTGACGGCGTAGATGTCCCGGCCCCTCGCCACGGCGCGCCGTTCGGTGTCCCCGGAGCGCACGACGACGTCGACGAGGAAGGTCTGCGCGGACCGCCCGAGCGCGTCGACCGCGGTCGGTGTCGGGGTGTCCGGGGCCGACACGTCCCTGGCCGCCTCGATCGTCATGTAGGTGCGCACTTCGGGGATGGACAGGTGGCTGGGAATGGTGACGACGTCGGCCATCGTGAACTCCCCGATGACCGTGCGGGGACCCATCGGGTCGGGGAAGGGCCATTCCAGGGTCGGCTGGTCGTCGTGGCGGTACTCCAGCCGCCCGTTCGTGTACACGACGCGACCGCCGCCCCGCCGCTGCCGGGAGACCGCGCCCGCGGCACGCGTCCCGGCCGTGGGGTGCCAGCTGCTCAGCCCGTACGCGATGTGCGCCTCGTCGGCCGCCGTCCGGTCGCCCATCGCCGCGGTGGCCAACAGGTCGCCGAAGCCGCCGTAGAAGGCCATCGCCGGGACGATCACCGCTCCCGTGGCACGGGCACGGTCGGTGAAGTGCGCGAACGTGTCGGCGTTGGCCTCGATTTCGGCCGCCACGTCCACGTACGGGATTCCGGCGCGCAGGGCCGCCTCGATCACGGGGGCGGCCGTCGTGGCGAAGGGCCCGGCACAGTTGATCACGGCCGCCGCGCCGGCCAGTGCGCGGTCGAGCGAGGCCGGGTCGTCGACCGACGCCGGGCGGACGTCCGGTCCGGATTCGGACGCCGCCTGCATCTTCAGCTTGTCGGCGTCGCGCCCGGAGAGAATCGGGACGAACCCGCGGTCCCGCAGTTGTGCCACCACAAAGCGTCCGGTGTGTCCGTACGCGCCGAACACCGTCACGTCGAGCCCTGATCCCATGGGTCCTCCCCCGCGCTCGCACGATCTGTCGTGATCCGTCGGGGACATCCTGTCGAGGGCCGGCGCCTCACACGAGTGTCCGGAACGCCATGACCCATACAATTCCGGACGTGACCACTGTCGCGCTGGCCGTCACCGACGGGATGCTGCACTTCGAACTGTCCGTCGCGTACGAGGTCTTCGGCGCCGCCCCGGCCGGCGTGGCGGGCCCCTGGTACGACCTCGTCGTCTGCGGGCCGGGCACCGTGCGGGCCGGCCGGTTCGGGCTGGAGCCCGACCACGGCCTCGACCGGCTCCCGGGCGCCGACACCGTGATCGTCCCGGGCTGGGCCGACATCGACGAGGACCCGCCCGCCGACCTGGTCGACGCGGTGCGCGCGGCCCACGAGGCAGGCGCACGCGTGGCCTCCCTCTGCACGGGTGCGTTCGTACTGGCCGCCGCGGGCCTGCTCGACGGGCGGCGCGCGACCACACACTGGGCGCACACCCGGGCCTTGGCCGCCCGCCACCCCCGGGTGACGGTGGACCCGGACGTCCTCTACGTGGACAACGGCAGCGTGCTCACCTCCGCCGGCAAAGCCGCCGCCATGGACCTGTGCCTGCACCTCGTCCGCCTCGACCGCGGCTCGTCGATCGCCAACGCCGTCGCCCGCCGCCTGGTCGTGCCGCCGCACCGGGACGGCGGCCAGGCCCAGTTCGTCACCACCCCGGTGCCCGCCCCGGACAACCATCCGCTCGCCGAGCTGTTCCCCTGGGTGCTCGAACGGCTGGACCAGCCGTTGACCGTGGAGGACCTGGCCCGCCAGGCACGGATGAGCTCGCGCAACCTGGGCCGCCATTTCAGGTCGGTGACCGGTACCACCCCGCTGCAGTGGCTGCTGACGCAGCGGATCCGCCGCGCCCAGGAGTTGCTGGAGACCACCGACGACGGCATCGACACCATCGCGGCGGCCGCCGGCATGGGCACCGCCACGACGCTGCGCCGGCACTTCAACCGCACGGTCGGCGTGCCTCCGGACACCTACCGCCGGACCTTCCGTTCGCGGACCCGCCCCGGCCCGAACGACAGCGGGCGGCACCGGCGGCGCCCCGAGCCGTGAGGAGCGGCGCTGCGGCGGTTCGCCGATGGGCGGTCGCCGCATCCGGAGAGCACGGTCGTCCGGTGGCGGGCTCTCCTTGTTCCCGCCGGTCGGGCCACTCGGGCGTCCCGCTCGACGGCGGCGAGCAGCGGGGCGGGGCGGGCGGTGGGCGGGCCCCGCGGCACGTCCCGGCGTCCGCCGTCGGGAAGCCGGGGAGGTGTCGGTGCCGCCGGGGCCCGTGCAGGGGCCGCGCCTCAGCGGGGGATGCGTCCCTTGCTGTGCATGGCGGTGCGGACGCGTTCCTCGGCGAGGCCGCGGCCGGCGCGGTGAGGGGTCGTGCCGCGGCGTTTCGCCTCCTCCAGGACGACGACGGCGTTGGCGCGCAGCCGGTCGGAGATCGTCCGGAAGATGGTGGGGGTTTCGGGGCGGAAACCGGAGTACCGGGCGTCCATGGCGAATGCGGCGGCGACGACGCCGCCCGCGTTGGCGACGAAGTCGGGCAGGACGGTGACGCCGCGCTGCGCGAGGATCTCCTGGGCCTGCGGAGAAGTGGGCAGGTTCGCGCCTTCCACGACGAGTTTGGCCTTGATCCGGTGGGCGGTCTCGTCGTCGATGACGTCCTGCAGGGCGGCGGGAACCAGGATGTCGCAGTCGACGGTCAGTTCCCGGCCGGGAGGGACGACGGTCCCCTGGGGGTGCCGGTTCACGAAGTCGTCGCCGTGCTCCTCGCGGGCGGCGAGCAGGGCCCGCACGTCCAGACCGTCGGGATCGTGGAGCGCGCCCTTGGCGGTGGACACGGCGACGACGGTGGCACCGAGTTCGGCGAACCGCGCGGCCGCGGCATGGCCCACGGCGCCGAACCCCTGAAGGGCGACTCTGGAACCGCCGAGCGGCAGACCCAGGTGCCGGGCGGCGGCGTCGGTCGCCTCGGCGACGCCGTAGCCGGTGACGCCGAGCTTGTCGTACGCGACACCGCCGAGGTGTTCCGGGGTGCCGACGGCGGTGCCCCGGTCGCCGAGCTCGTCCTGGACGATGGCCGCGTCGTCCTCGGTCAGGCCCATGTCCAGCCCCATCACGTATTCGCGGGGCACCTCGTTGGACAGGGCGCGGGCGAAGGCCCGCAGGATCGCCTCCTTGTCGGGGGAGGCCGGGTCGGCGACGATGCCGGCCTTGGCGCCGCCGTAGAAGAGGTCGACGCTCGCCCACTTCCACGTCATGACGCGGGCCAGGCGGGCCACCTCGCCGACGGTCACGTGGGGGCTCATGCGGGTGCCGCCCTTGCCCACGCCGCGAGCGGTGTTGTCGATGACCAGGACGCCCTTCATACCGGTGCGTCGGTGGGAGACGACGACGATCTTCTCGGGTCCCCAGTCGTCGATGAGGGAGAGTGCGTCGGTCACGGGTGCGTTTCCTTGTCTGTGGCAGGGTCAGGCGTGGGGGCGGTGGGAAGGGAGAGCGCGGGCGATCAGCTGCGCGAGGTGGGTGCCGCGGCGGTCGGTCTGCTGGGCGATCTGGGTGCGGCAGCTGAAGCCGTCGGCGAGGACGACGGTGTCGGGCGACGCCGCCCGCACGGCGGGTAGCAGGACCTGCTCGCCGGCGGCGACGGACACCTCGTAGTGGCCGCGTTCGAAGCCGAAGTTGCCGGCCAGCCCGCAGCAGCCGGAATCCAGGCTGGTGTTGTCGACGCCCATGGCTCGCAGCAGCGTGCCGTCGGCGCCGAAGCCGGAGGTGGCGTGCTGGTGGCAGTGCGTCTGGCTGATCGACCGGGCTTCGATACGCGGGGGCTGCCAGTCGGGTGCGTGGTGGACGAGGAGTTCGGCGAGGGTGACGGTGGCCCGGGCCAGGGCGCGGGCGTCGGCGTCGCCGTCGAGGAGTTCGGGCAGGTCGGTCTTGAGGGCCGCGGTGCAGCTGGGTTCGAGGCCGACGACGGGCGTCCCGGCGCGGGCGGCCGGCGCCAGCGCGGTGACGGTGCGTTGCGCGATGCGGCGGGCGATGCCGAGCTGCCCGGTGGTGATCCACGTCAGTCCGCAGCACTGTGTGCCGTCGGGGACCTGAACGCGGAAGCCCGCGTGCTCCAGCACGGCCACTCCGGCCTTGAGGACCTCGGGGGTGAAGTGGTTGTTGAAGGAGTCGACCCACAGCACGACCGGTCCGCGGCGCCCGTCGCCGCCGGGGGTGCGGGTGCGGAACCAGGACAGGAAGGTCTGCTCGGCGAACCGTGGCACCTCCCGCTCCGCGGCGATGCCGCCCAGACGTTTGATCAGCGGGGCGAGGCGGGACGCGGTCAGCGCGTTGACGAGGCGCGGCATGCGGGCGGCCGGGCGTGAGAGCAGGGGCAGCCAGCCCATCGTGTAGTGGGAGGCGGGCCTGATGCGTCCCTTGTAGTGGTGGTGCAGGAATTCCGACTTGTAGGTGGCCATGTCCACGCCGACCGGGCAGTCGGCGCTGCACCCCTTGCAGGACAGGCACAGGTCGAGGGCGTCGCGGACTTCGGTGGACCGCCAGCCGTCGGTGATCACCTCGCCCCGGGTCATCTCGTACAGCAGGCGGGCGCGACCGCGGGTGGAATCCTTCTCGTCCAGGGTGACCCGGTAGCTGGGGCACATGACGTCGCCGCGGTGGGCGGCGGTGCGGCACTTGCCGACGCCGACGCAGCGGCGGGTGGCCTTGGCGAAGTCGCCGTCGTCGGCGTGGAAGGGGAAGACGGTGGCCAGGGGCAGTGGGGTGCGGTGCGGGCCGACGCGCAGGTTTCCGTCGAGGGGCAGCGGCCGCACGATCATGCCGGGGTTCAGGCCGTTGTCGGGGTCCCATATGTTCTTGAACTGTTCGAACAGGGCGATGACGTCGGGCCCGTACATCAGGGGCAGCAGCTCGGAGCGGGCCTGGCCGTCGCCGTGTTCGCCGGACAGGGAGCCGCCGTGCGCGGCGACCAGTTCGGCGGCGTCGGTGACGAAGGCGCGGAAGACGGCGGTGCCCTGCTCGGTGGTGAAGTCGAAGTCGATGCGTACGTGCAGGCAGCCCTCGCCGAAGTGCCCGTAGACGGCTCCTTGCAGTCGGTGCCGTTCCAGCAGTGCGGTGAATGCGCGGAGGTAGGAGCCGAGGTGCCGGGGCGGGACCGCCGCGTCCTCCCAGCCGGGCCAGGCCTCGGACCCGTCGGGCAGGCGGGTGGCCAGGCCCGCCCCGTCCTCGCGGATCCGCCACAGCCGGCGGGCTCGCACGGGGTCGGTGACGACCTCGCTGCCGGTGAACCCCGCGGCCTGTTCGGCCGCCGCGGCGAGTTCCCTGGCGCGCCGGGGCAGTTCGTCCGCGGTGCCGCCGAGTTCGGCGAACAGCCAGGCCCGCGCCGCGGGCAGGGTGTCGATCGCCGCGCGGGTCTCGGGCCGGGTGACGATGTCGGTCAGCGCCTGGTCGAGCCCCTCCAGCGCCAGCAGCCGGTGGTCCAGCAGCGCGGGCACCGCGTCCGCCGCGGCGCAGGCGTCCCGGAAGCCGAGCACGACCAGGGCCCGCGCACGCGGCGGGGAGACGAGGCGGACGGTCGCCGAGAGGACGACCGCCAGCGTGCCCTCGCTGCCGACGAGGGCCTTGGCGAGGTTGAAGCGGTGCTCGGGCAGCAGGTGCTCCAGCGCGTAGCCCGACACCTGCCGCGGGAACCGTCCCAGCTCGGTGCGCAACGTCGCCAGGTTCCTTTGGGCGAGGCGGTACAGGGACGCGATGAGCCGGCCCCGGTCGCCGCCCGCGGCGATGGCCTCGTCGATCTCGGCCCGGCTCATCTCGCCGAGTCGCACCACGGTGCCGCGGTAGGTGACCACTTCGAGTTCCACGACGTTGTCCGCGGTGCGGCCCCAGGCCACCGAGTGGGTTCCGCACGCGTTGTTGCCGATCATGCCGCCGAGCGTGCAGCGGCTGTGGGTGGACGGATCGGGACCGAACAGCAGGCCGTGCTCGGCGGCGGCCGTCTGCAGGTCGTCCAGGACGATGCCCGGCTGCACCGTCGCGGTGCGGGCCTGCGGGTCCAAGGCGAGCAGCCGGTTGAAGTGGCGGGAGAAGTCGAGCACCACGCCGGAGCCGACGGCCTGCCCGGAGGTGCTGGTGCCCGCCCCGCGCGAGGTGACCGGCACCCCCAGTCGGCGGCACACGGCGAGCGCGTTGAGGACGTGCCGTCTCTCGCGGGGGAAGACCACCGCCAGCGGGACCTGCCGGTAGTTGGAGGCGTCGGCCGAGTACTGTGCCCGGCGTCCGGTGTCGCCGGCGACCTCGCCGCAGTTCCCTCGGTCGAGGGCTTCGGTCACGGCCGCCGCGTCGAGGCGGCCGAGGCCCTGCGCTGTGGTGGTCACTGTGCTCGCTCCTTCGTGCTCGCTTGAGTCGTCCTGCGCCCTGCCCCGGTGGGTCAGCCGCGCGCGCCGTCGAGCTCCAGCTCGCGGGCGACCTGCGCGATGGAGCGGTTCTGCTGCTGTTCGTAGAGGGCGAAGGGGTCCAGGACCTCGCGGCCGATGGCACCGGAGAGCCACTCGGCGTCGTAGGCGGTGCCCTCGTGGTCGTTGTTCCTCGAGCCCTCGCCGCTGAGGTTGGACTGGAAGATGCCGGCGGCGGAGCGGGGCAGGAAGTCCTCGTAGACGATGGGTTCGGCGCGCACCCAGCCCTGCTCCACCAGGTCGGCGATGCCGGTGGGCGGGAGGCTTCCGTCCCGCGGCCGGTCGGGCGCCACCCGATAGGTGAAGTAGGCCAGGCCCCGGGCGATGAGCTCCTGTTCGGTGCCGGGCATGTGCTGTTCCCACACGGTGCGGGCGAGGTCGCTTCGGTCCGCTTCGGGGTGGAGGGCCGCCTGCCGGTCGACGAGGGCGAGCAGGCGGTCGTAGAGGGTGCGGCCCTCGCGGGTGAGGGCGATGCCGCGGGCTTCGACCTCGCCGAAGCGCACCCGCAGGGCGCCGCTGACGACGGTGCCGTCCGGGGTGCGCAGGGCGCGGGGCTCGGCAAGGGCGCGGAAGGACGTCTGGCGCAGCAGGACGTCGGGGCCCTTCCAGGCCGGCGGGCCCTGAATGGTGTCGATCATCTCGATGCCGCGCTCGGTCATGCGCCGGTAGAGCTCGTCGATGTCCAGCACGCGGGGGGTGAGGTGGTTGATGTGCGTGCTGCGTACGCCGCCGATGTCCGCGGCGACGGCGGAGATCCGCTCCAGGGTCTCGTACCAGGCCTTGTCGACGGGCTCGGTCGACAGCTCGAAGGCCCGCACGGCCAGGTGGAGGAAGCGTTCGGCGTCCTCCTCGGGCAGTTCCCTCTCCGCTTCGGCCCGGTCCGCGAGGGCGAGCAGCTCCGGGGGGAACAGTTCGCGGTCGGCGAGGAAGGCCTCCAGGCGGGAGCGCAGATCGGCGTCGAAGAACCGCGGGTCGGCGGGGGTGAGCATGGAGGTGAAGACACGGAAGGGATTGCGCGCCAGTTCCTCGCCGTCGATGGGCCGGAAGGCGGTCGAGACGACCGGGACCGCGCTGGCCGCGGCTTCCCGCAGGTCGTAGAAGCCGACCGGGTGCATGCCCAGGGCGCCGAAGATGCGGGCCACCTGGTGCAGCTCCCGCGGAGTGCCGACCCGAATGGCGCCGTGGCGTTCCGCGGTCACCCGGCCGATGGAGCCCAGGCGTTCGGCGTCGGCGCCCTGCGCGCGAAGGACGTCCTCGTTGACCTCGCGCGAGACGTCCACGAGCGTGGTGTAGGCGGGTACCTCCCGCCCGTACATGTCGGAGAGCCGCGCGGCGAATGCGGCGCGCAGCTGCCACTGGCTGATCGTCATCGGTGTTCGCCTTTCGGTCGGGGAGTTCACCACGGGGTTTCGGGGCAGGGCCCGGCGTCGGCCCGTGCCCGGGCCGGGTCTGCCGGCCGGGCACGGACGTGCCGGTGACGGGAGGGGCGCGGGGGTGTCGATCCGTGGGTCAGTCGCGGGCCCGTACGACGCGGTAGGACGCGGGGGGCCGTACCAGGGCGTCGGGGTCTCCGGTGTATTCGATGTGGACCCCGTAGTGCTCGCGAGCGGCCTCGCAGCTGACATAGCCGTTGACGACGTCGTCGAGTACGCGCTCGACCGGACGCGCCTTCGGGTCGCCGTAGCCGCCCCCGCCCGGGAACCGCAACTGGACCACGGAGTCGGGGGCGAGACGTACCAGTTGCTTCCGCGGGAGCCGCTCCAGGGTGGTGTCGTCGACGAACTCGCCCCGGGCGCCGGGCAGTCCGCCCAGCGCGCCCGGCGCGGGGTGGTCGACCCGGTCGATGTTGGCGTTGACCGTCCAGCCGTGCTCGCCACGACGGCCGACCCGCACCACCTGGCCGAGGCCGCCTCGGTACTCGCCGGGGCCGCCCGAGTCGGGGCGCAGCTCGCGCTGCCGCTGTACGAGCGGGGTGAGGGTCTCCAGCACCTCGGTGGGGGCGGCCCGTACGCCGGTGGGGAAACCGGTGGTGTTCAGGCCGTCCTTGCCCGGGCGCCCGCCCGTTCCGCCGGCACCGAACACGGTGAGGGTGAACGGATGCGTCTCCCCCATGTCTCCGCCGCGCCACACGGTCATCCACAGGGCGTCGGAGCCGGTGGCCGGCAGCCCTCCGGGGACGGCCGGGCGGAGGGCGTCGAACAGCAGGCTGGGCAGGAAGTGCCCGACCAGGTGCCGGGAGGCGACCGGGGCGGGGTCGACGCAGTTCAGCACGGAGCCGCGGGGCGCGCTCACGTGGACGGGACGGAACGAGCCGGCGTTGTGCGGGACCTCCGGGGCGAGGGCGGCCTTGATCGCGAAGGAGGTGTACGCCCTGGTGTAGTTGAGGACCACGTTCACGCCGTACGGGGACTGGGGCGAGGAGCCGGCGTAGTCGATGTCGACGCGGTCCCCGTCGATGGTCACGGCGACCGCCAGGTCGATCGGCTCGCCGTTGAACCCGTCGGACGTCAGCCGTGACTCGTACCGGCCGTCGCGCAGTTCGCGCAGCGCGGCCCGCAGCGCCTTCTCGGAGCGGAGCATGATCTCGGCGGCGACGGCGTCGATGCCGTCGAGCCCGAACTCGTCCATCATCCTGCCGAGGCTGCGGGCTCCGACCTGGTTGGCCGCCACTTGCGCGTAGATGTCGCCCATCGTCTCGTCGGGGGTGCGCACGTTGGCGCGGATGAGCTCCTCCAAGGGCTCGTTGGGCCCGGCGGCGGTGCGCAGCTTGAGGATCGGGAGTCGCAGTCCCTCCTCGAACACCTCCGTCGCCGCGGCGGACAGGATCCGTCCGCCGATGTCGGGCGAGTGGCAGCAGCTCGCGAACCACGCGACCAGTGCCCCGCCCCGGAAGACGGGGGTGGCGACCGTGATGTCGTTGATCTGACCGGCCGTCATCCACGGGTCGTTGGTGATCAGTACGTCGCCGTCCGCGAGCGCCTCGGGCGGGTACTTCGCCACGATGTGTCCCATCCCGGTCGCCATCGCGTTGATGTGGCCCGGGGTGCCGCCGGAGGACTGACCGATCATCTCGCCCCGGCTGTCGAACACGGCGCAGGCGAGGTCGAGGGATTCGCGCACCACGGGGCTGAAGGCGGTGTTCACCAGCGCGGCCTGCTGTTCGTCCAGCAGGGAGTGCAGCCGGTTGGCCACCAGTCCGACGACGACCGGGTCGACCGGGCGATCGGGGGCGGAGGCGGTGGTCATCGGGTTCCTCCTGAGGTGAACTCGACCAGGATGCTGCCGTCGTCGGCGACGGTGCAGCGGGCGGCGGGGGGAACGACGAGCGTCGACTCCCGTTCCTGCACCAGTGCCGGGCCTTCGACGACGGTGCCGACGGCCATCCGGTACCGGTCGTAGACGGCCGTGGGCACGTACCCTCCGGC
Organism: Streptomyces macrosporus; assembly: GCF_039533145.1. NCBI lineage: Bacteria > Bacillati > Actinomycetota > Actinomycetes > Kitasatosporales > Streptomycetaceae > Streptomyces > Streptomyces macrosporus. Next base: position 142,916 of record NZ_BAAASZ010000005.1, on the reverse strand, counting down.
CGTGGGGAAGTAGGCGTCGCGGTGGCCGACGAGGGCGTCCGCGGCTTCTGCCGGGCGGGCCAGGCGCAGCCGGGCCCGGGGGTCCGGGCCCCGTGAGGCGACGCGCCAGGTGAGGATCTCGGCCTCGACCCCTGTCGGGGCGACGGTGCCGAACCGCTGCCGGTACTGCTCGGCGAAGCTCTCGGCGAGGTCCTCCCGCCAGCCGCTTCCCAGCCGGGGCACCGGTACCTCGATCTCGCTGCCCTGTCCGACGAAACGCATCTCCAGGGTGCGCTCGTGCGTGATGTCCCCGGCCGGCACACCGGAATCGGACAGCACCCGGGCGCCCTCGCGTTCCATCTCGCCGAAGATCTCCTCGACCGCGGCGAGTTCGACGGTGCGAAGCTCGGCGTGGCGTGAGCGGACGATGTCGATGGACATCGGCGCGGAGAGGAACCCCAACGCGCTCAGGACGCCCGCGGCGGGGGGTGCCACCATGGCGGGGGAACCGAGTGCGGTCGCCACCCCGGGCCCGTGCAGGGGGCCGTTGCCGCCGGAGACGAACAGGGGGAGGCGCGTGGGGTCCTGGCCGCGTTCGATCGCGTGGACCCGGGCCGCGTTCGCCATGCCCTCGTTGGCCGTCGCGTGGATCCCCCACGCCGCCTCGGCCACGCTGACGCCGAGCTTGCGGGCGATCTGCTCCTCGATGGCGGCGGCCGCCGCCTCCGCGTCGAGTGTCATGTCGCCGCCGAGGAAGCGGTGGGGGTCCAGGTAGCCGAGTACGACGTCGGCGTCGGTGACGGTGCAGTACTCGCCGCCGCGGCCGTAGCTCACCGGCCCCGGCTCCGATCCGGCCGAGTCGGGGCCGACGGTGATCAGGCCGAGTGAGTCGACCCTGGCGATCGAGCCGCCGCCCGTGCCGATTTCGATCATGTCGATGACCGGAGCCCGCACGGGGAGACCGGATCCGGCGCGCAGCCGGTACACCCGGTCCACCTCGAAGGTGTGGGTGATCAGGGGACGGTTGGCCTCGATGATGCAGAGCTTGGCAGTGGTGCCGCCCATGTCGAAGGCCATCTGGTCGGGCCGCCGCGCGCCGCGTCCGAAGGCGATGGCCCCCAACGCGCCGCCCGCCGGCCCGGACTCCAGCATCCGGATCGGGAACCGCCGGGCGACGTCGATCGCGGCGACTCCGCCGTTCGACAGCATGATCAGGGGGTCGCGGCGCAGGCCGAGGCCCCGCAGGCGGTTGCGGAGATCCTCCAGATAGGTCTCGACGAGCTGCTGGACGTAGACGTTGGCCAGGGTGGTCGAGCTCCGCTCGTACTCGCGGATCTCGGGGTTCACCTCGCTGGACAGTGCCACGCGCAGTTCCGGCGCGGTGGCCCGGATGATCTCCCGGGCCTGCCGCTCGTGCTCGTCGTTGGTGTGGCTGTGCAGGAAGCACACCGCCACCGCCTGGATGCCGGCCTCCGACAGCTCGGCCGCGAGCTGTTTCACGGCGGTGCCGTCCAGGGCGGTGTCGACGGTTCCGTCGGCCAGCACGCGTTCACGGACGCCGAATCGCAGGTGCCTCGGCACCAGGGGGCGGGGCAGTTCCAGGTCGAGGTCGTAGAGCTCGTACCGGTGCTCACGGCCCATCTCCACCACGTCGCGGAAACCCTCGGTGGTGAGCAGCGCGGTTTTCGCGCCGCGGCGCTCGATCAGCGCGTTCGTCACCAGGGTGGTGCCGTGGACGAAGGTGGTGATGTCGGCCGCGTCGAGTCGGTGTGCCGCCAGGGTCTGTCGCAGCACCGTCTCGACGGCGGCAGCGGGTTCGCTGTGGGTGGTGAGGGTCTTTCCGACGGCGACGATTCCGGAGTCGTCGAGGATCGCCATGTCCGTGAAAGTGCCACCGATGTCTACCCCGACACGCAATGCGCGGGAGTGGGTCATTGAAATCCTCCGGGGCCGGCTGAGAGCGTGCGCGGGACCTCTTCCCGGGCCGTCGGCACGCCAGGCGGACGCTACAGATCGTCCGACGATTCTGCAAGAGATCGTCGGACGAAAATTGCTAGACTCCGACTCCTCTCGCACCGAAGCGCTACCGGCCGCCGCCGTCGCCGCGGCCACGAACGGAGCAGGAATGACCGATGCGGCCAGCACCGCGAGTCGCGTGGCGGACGCGCTGCGCGCCCAGATCGTCTCCGGCGAGCTGAAACCGGGGGTACGGCTCTCCGAGGAGCACGTGAGGAAGGTCCACGGCGTCTCCCGCAGCACCCTCCGCGAGGCCTACCAGCGGCTCATCCGGGAGCGACTGCTGGTGCACGAGCTGAGCCGCGGGGTCTTCGTCCGCCGGCTGTCCCGGGAGGACGTGGCCGATCTCTACAAGGTCAGACGGATCGTCGAGTGCGCCGCGGTACGGAGCATCCGGGTCCTGACGCCGGCGGGGCTGCGGAGGCTCTCCGCCGCGCTCTCCGACGGCCGCGCCGCGGCGGAGGAGTCGCGGTGGGACGCCGTCGCCGCCGCGAGCATCCGGTTCCACGAGGCGCTGGTGGCACTCGCGGGCAGCGAGCGGCTGGACGCGATGATGAGCGGCGTCCTGGCGGAGTTCCGGCTCGCCTACGCGCACATGAGCGACACCCGGGTCTTCCACACCGCCTACCTCGACAGGAACGGGGAGATCGCCGAGGCCCTGCGCTCGGGAGACGTCGAGGAGGCGGCCACGCTGCTGGAGTCCTACCTGACGGACTCCGAGACGGCGCTCCTCAAGGACTACCCCGATGCGTAACGCGCGGGTCATCGTCTGATGTCGGAGATATTTCGGCGCCGAATCTCTTGCACATCGTCCGACGATTCCCTACGGTCGCAGCACTTGTCGACCGCGGCATATGCCCGCCCGTCCCTCCCGGGAGTTCCTGTGAGCGCTGACCTCGAGACCGCCGCTCCTCCAGGAGCGGACCCCCCTGAGGCGCGACCGGTTCCCAGCAAGTCCACGCTGCGCCGAGCGACCGCCGGAGCCACCATCGGCAGCATCGTCGAATGGTTCGACGTGGCCGTCTACGGCTACCTGGCCGGTGTGCTGGGCAAGGTGTTCTTCCCCGCCGGCGATCCCACCACCCAACTGCTCAGCTCTTTCGCCGTGTTCGGAGTGGCCTTCGCCGTAAGGCCGCTGGGCGGCATCTTCTTCGGCACCCTCGGTGACCGCATCGGCCGGCAGAAGACCCTGGCCTGGGTCATCGTCTCGGTCTCGATCGCCACTCTGTGCATCGGCATGCTGCCGTCGTACGCCTCGATCGGGCTGCTCGCCCCCGTGCTCCTGGTGGTTCTGCGGCTGATCCAGGGGTTCTCCGCGGGCGGGGAGATGGGCGGCGCGTCCGCCTTCGTCGCCGAGTACTCACCACCCAAGCGGCGCGGGTACCTGGTGAGCCTGGTCGAGATGGGCTGCATCCTCGGCTTCCTGCTCGGCTCGCTGGTCGTGCTGCTGCTGAACCTCTCCCTGACCTCGGAGCAGATCCACGACTGGGGCTGGCGCATCCCGTTCCTGATGACCGCCCCGCTCGGGCTCATCGGGCTCTACATCCGGAACAAACTGGAGGAGACCCCCGCGTTCGCCGCGCTCCGCGCGGAGGGCAAGGTCGCCAAACGCCCCCTGCGCGAGTCGATCACCAAGCACTGGCCGTCCATCCTCCGCACCGCCGGATACGCGCTGTTCCAGAATGCCGCGCTGTACGTGATCCTCACGTACATCCCGAGCTACCAGGAGAGCACGCTGGGCTACACGGCCACCCTCGCCTCGGTCTCGTCGGTCGTCTCCATGACCCTGGTGTGCCTGGTGATCCCGCTGATGGGCAGAGTGTCCGACGCGGTCGGCAGGCGGCCCGTGCTCAGCGGGGCGTGCGTCCTGGCCCTGCTCTTCTCGTACCCGCTGTTCGTCATGATGGACTCGGACAACGCCGTGCTCGCGGTGGTCGCGCACTGCGGCCTGGGACTGATCCTGGGGGTCTTCCTCGGCCCGACCCTGGCTGCGATGAACGAGCTGTTCAGCACCCGGGTGCGGTACGGCGGGTTCTCCCTCGGCTACAACTTCTCGGTCTCCGCCTTCGGAGGCACCGCCCCCTTCCTCGTCACCTTCCTCGTGGCCGAGACGGGGATCGTCGCCTCCCCCGCGTTCTACGTCATGGCGAGCGCCTTCATCACCCTGACGGTGGTCCTGACGACTCGGGAGACCGCACCGCGCAGGACCGGCGACACGGCGTAGCGCCCTGCTCCCCGTCCCTCCCGACCGGCCACCCACCACCCCGCGCGGTTCCCCGGACACTGCCGGCCCCGGTGCGGTGGCCGGACGGATTCCCCCTCCCCCGCCCGGCGTGGAGAGGTCCGGGGCGGTACGGCGAACCGACCGACACGCGGCCGAGCGTGACGGATGTCGGGGGCGTTGACGTCGTCCGGGCTCGGGGCTCGTCCTCGGTGAGGTTCGGTCGGGCGGATGCGCCGGTGTGGGCGGCGGGTGAACCGCCTGGGCCGCTATCGCCGGATGAGACCGAGGTCGGTGGCGGTGGCGACGGCGGCGGTGCGGGAGTCGACGCCGAGTTTGGTGTAGACGCGGGCCAGGTGGGACTTGACGGTTCCCTCGGTGAGGTGGAGCCGGTTGCCGATGGCCTGGTTGGACAGGCCCTCGGCGACCAGGGTGAGAACTTCGGTCTCGCGTCGGGTCAGGGCGGTGCCCGGGGTGCGCAGCCGGTTCATCAGCCGGTCCGCGACGGTGGGTGCCAGTGTGGTGCGGCCCGCGGCGGCGGTGCGTACGGCGGCGGCCAGGTCCTCGGGTGGGGCGTCCTTGAGGAGGTAGCCGGTGGCGCCGGCTTCGATGGCGGGGAGGGTGTCGGCGTCGGTGTCGTAGGTGGTGACGATCAGAACGCGGGGGGCGCCGGGGCGGGCGGTGATGGCGGCGGTGGCCTCGGCGCCGTTCATGCCCTTGCCGAACTGGAGATCCATGAGGACGACGTCGATGTCGCCTTCGGCGGCGCGGGCGACGGCGGCCTCGGCGGTGGCGGCCTCGGCCACCACTTCGATGCCGTCTTCGGTCTCCAGTACGGCGCGGAGCCCTGCCCGCACGATGGGGTGGTCGTCGGCCAGGAGCAGGCGGATGGGGGTGGCGGTCACGGGTGGGCCTCGGGTACGGGGTCGGCGGGCGGGGCGAGGGGCAGGCGGGCGGTCAGGGCCGTGCCGTGGCCGGGGGTGGATGCGACGGTGAAGGTGCCTCCGAGGGCCTGCACGCGGGCGCGCATGGCGGCCAGCCCGAATCCGCCTGCCTCCGGGTCGGGCACGGGCAGGTGATCGGGGTCGAAGCCGCGTCCGTCGTCGACGATGTCCACGGCAACGTGATCGTCGAGGTAGCCGAGGGTGACCTCGGCGGTGGTGGCCTCGGCGTGGCGGACGGTGTTCGCGAGAGCGGACTGGGCGATGCGCAGCAGCGCGACCTCGTGCGCGGTCGGCAGCGGTACGGGGTCGCCGGCGAGGCGGAAGCGTGCGGTGAGCGGGTGGCGGGCGCTGGTGGTGGCGCACAGTCGTGCCAGGGCGTCGGCCAGGGTGGCGCCCTCCAGGGCGGGCGGGGCGAGGGCGGCGACGAAACGGCGGGCCTCGACGAGGTTGTCGACGGCGGCCTGGCGGGCCTGGTCGACATAGCGGGCGGCGTTCTGCGGTGTGTCCGGCAGGGCGCGTTCGGCGGCGCGCAACAGTAGTTGGATGCTGGAGAGCCCCTGGGCCAGGGTGTCGTGGATCTCGCGGGCCAGGCGTTCGCGTTCGGCCAGCACACCGGCGGTGTGCTGCGCCGTGGCCAGGTCGGCGCGGGTGGCGGTGAGTTCCTCGATCAGGCGCCGGCGCCGTTCGCTCTCCCGGTACAGGGCCTGGTAGCCCCACACCACCGCGACCGCCACGGCGGCGCCGAGGGCCGGTCCGATCGCCATCGCCGCGCTGAAGGCGCCCTGGTGCGCGGCGAAGCCTGCGATGGCCGCCGCCGCGGTGGCCGCCACGGCGGCCAGTCCGGCGCGGCGGGGCAGCAGGTGGAGTTGGAGGAAGTACAGCGGGAACGCCACCCACACACCGTCGGCGGACAGGGCCAGCAGCACCAGCCAAACGGCCTCCACGGCGGTCAGCCACAGCGCGGCGGCCCGCCGCGAGCGGCTCACGCCAGGCAGCACCGGGCCGGCCGCGTACACCAGACCGCACGCCACGGCCGCGGCGACGACCCATCCGGCGTGCGCGCGGTGGTCGGCCACGGCCCGGCCGGCGGCCAGGACGAGCAGGCCGACGACCAGCAGGTGCAGGCACCAGGCCAGGACCCGGGTGGTGGGGGTCGTGGTGGGGGCGGTGGTGTTCACAGTCCTTCCAGCCTAAGGAGAAGCCCCCGGCGCAGCCTCCATCAAAAGGTGGAATCCGCGTGCCGCCTTTCGATGCGTCGATTGTCGTCCTGCGTCGGATGCCTGTGCCGGGGCCGGCGGCGACGGTGGAGACGTACCGCTTCCACCCATGAAAGGGCAGGCCGGAGCCGTGTTCGTCGCCTGGAGAGACCTGAGGTTCGCCAAGGGGCGCTTCGCCCTGATGGGCACCGTCATCGTGCTGATCACCCTGCTGGTCGGGCTGCTGTCCGGGCTGACCGCCGGTCTGGGCCGACAGAACGTCTCCGCGATCACGTCCCTGCCCGCGGACAAGATCGCTTTCAACGCGCCCGGCGAGGGAGAGGACCTGTCGTACTCCGACTCCACCGTCGAGGAGAGACAGTGGCGGCAGTGGGCCGAGGCGCCCGGCGTGAGCAGCGCCGAGCCGCTGGGCATCACCACCACGAGGGCCACCGCCGGGAGCGAGAGCGCCGCCGTGTCCGCCTTCGGCGTCCGGCCCGGCTCCACGATCGCCCCCGACAGCGGCAAGATCGACAACCGCGCGGCGGTCCTGTCCACCACCGCCGCCGACGACCTCGGTGTGGGGGCGGGCGACGGCTTCACCCTCGCCGGACGGAAGATGACCGTCGCCGCCGTGAGCGGTGACGTCTCCTTCAGCCACACCCCGGTCGTCTGGATCAGCCTCGACTTCTGGCAGAAGACCGCACCCCCCGCGGGCCCCACCGGCGGGCCGACCGCCACCGTCATCGCCCTGAACACCACCTCCGGCGCCGACATCGAGGCCGCCGACCGGGCGGCGGGCACCAAGACGGTCTCCAAGGACGACTCGCTGTCCGCGATCGGCTCCTACACCTCCGAAAACGGCTCCCTACAGCTGATGCGCGGCTTCCTGTTCGCGATCTCCGCCCTGGTCGTCGGCGCCTTCTTCACCGTGTGGACCATCCACCGCAGCGGCGACGTCGCCATCCTCAAGGCACTGGGCGCCTCCACCGCCGACCTGCTCAAGGACGCGCTCGGCCAGGCCGTCGTCCTGCTGGCCGGCGGCACCCTGCTCGGCACCGGCATCGCCGCCGGTCTCGGAGCCCTCGTCGCCCGCTCGGCCGTGCCGTTCCTCCTCACCCCCGCGACCGTCCTCTTCCCGGCCGCCGTGACGATCGTGCTCGGTGCGCTCGGGGCCGCCCTGTCCATCCGCCGCATCACCTCCGTCGATCCGCTGACCGCCCTGGGGAGCGCCCGATGAGCCTGCACCTGACCGACATCACCCTCACCTACCCCGACGGCGACTCCCGCCTGACCGCCCTCGACCGCGTCACCCTTCGGGTGCCCAAGGGCAGCCTGACCGCCGTCGTCGGCCCCTCCGGCTCCGGCAAGTCCAGCCTCCTCGCGGTCGCCGCCACCCTCGTCACCCCCGACGCCGGCACCGTCACCATCGACGGCACGCCCACCACCGGCATGACCCGCGGTGAACTCACCGACCTGCGCCGCCACAGGATCGGCATCGTCTTCCAGCAGCCCAACCTGCTGCCCTCCCTCACCGCCGCCGAACAACTCCAGGTCATGGCGGGGATCGACGGTCGCAAGCCGCGCACCGCTCGGAACCGAGCCATGGAACTGCTCGACGCCGTCGGCCTGGCCGACCAGGCCGGCCGGCGCCCCCACCAGCTCTCCGGGGGCCAGCGCCAGCGGGTCAACATCGCCCGCGCCCTGATGAACGACCCCACCGTGCTCCTGGTCGACGAACCCACCAGCGCCCTCGATCACGAACGCGGCGCCGCCGTCATCGACCTGATCACCCACCTCACCCACCAGCAGGCCACCGCGACCGTCCTGGTCACTCACGACCGCACCCACCTCGCCGCGGCCGACCGGATCGCCGAAGTCCACGACGGGCGGCTCCGCCTCCCCGCGACAGCTCGACAGCCCGCCCTCCACGACCAGACGGTCACCGTCTGCGGTGGCGGCCCCGGCGACCTGCGCACCGGCCCACCAGTGGCGCCTCGAACCGAGGATCGCGATGCCCCGTCGAACCCCACACAGTGACATCGTGGTGTCATGACCATCGAAGTTCGCCCGGCTTCGGCCTTCGAGGACGTCCGTACCCTGCTCGGTCCGAAGTCGCCCGGAGCCAATGTCTGCTGGTGCCTGAGCCACCGGATCCCGTCCAAACTCAACAACGAGCTTCGCGGGCCGACCCGGGGTGAGCACGTCGCCGAGCTGTGCCGCAGGCAACCCCCTCCGGGAGTGCTCGCCTACGACGGCGACGAGCCGGTCGGCTGGGCCGCCGTGGCACCGCGTTCGGACACCTCCTTCGCGCGCAGCCGCAAGATCCCCCACGTCGACGACCTGCCGGTCTGGTCGCTGTGGTGCGTCCGCGTACGCCCCGGCCACCGCGGGAAGGGGATCTCCCACACCCTCATCGCCGGCGCGGTCGAGTTCGCCCGCGCCCACGGCGCGCCGGTGATCGAGGCGTACCCCCTCGACAACGGTGACGCCAGGGTCGACATGACGATGGCGTACGCCGGGATCCGGAAGAACTTCGAGCGCGCCGGGTTCACCCACGTCGCCGACACCACCTCGGTACTGGCCGGTCACCCACGGATCCTGATGCGACTCGACCTGCGCTGACGGATCGGCCCCGGGCCCCGGCCGGCGCGTCCGGGCCTGGGCGGCCAAGCAGGGTGGTCCGGCCCGGCGCGCGCGGTGCCCCCGGAGGCCCTGTCCGAACAGGTGGAGCCCCGCAACCGCCCGCACCGTGCCCACGGTCTCGCCCACCCTCGCTCCACGCCGGGAGCAGACCGCGGAGGCCGCCCAGGCATCCGATCAGCGCGTGGCGAGGAGTTCGAGCGTGTCGATCACGCGGTTCGAGAAACCCCACTCGTTGTCGTACCAGGCGACCACCTTGACGTGACGGCCGTCGACCCGGGTGAGGGCCGAGTCGAAGATCGACGAGGCCGGATTGCCCGTGATGTCGGACGACACGAGCGGGTCGTCCGAGTACTCGAGGATGCCGGCGAGCGGCCCCTCCGCCGCGGCGCGGTACGCCGCCAGCACGTCGTCGCGCGTCACGTCGCGTGCGACGGTCGTGTTGAGTTCGACGATCGAGCCCACCGGAACCGGCACACGGATCGAGTCGCCCGACAGCTTGCCGTCGAGGTTCGGCAGCACGAGGCCGATCGCCTTGGCGGCGCCCGTCGTGGTCGGCACGATGTTGACTGCGGCGGCGCGGGCGCGGCGGGCGTCGCGGTGCGGACCGTCCTGCAGGTTCTGCTCCTGCGTGTAGGCGTGCACCGTCGTCATGAAGCCGTGCTCGATGCCGGCGAGTTCGTCCAGCACTGCGGCCAGCGGCGCGAGCGCGTTGGTCGTGCACGAGGCGTTCGAGACGATCGTGTGCAGGGCCGGGTCGTACGCGGAGGTGTTGACCCCGAACGCGAGCGTGACGTCGGCGCCGTCCGACGGCGCGCTGACGAGCACCTTCCTCGCGCCCGCGTCGAGGTGCGCGCGGGCGGCCTTGGCCGACGTGAAGCGGCCGGTCGCCTCGAGCACGATGTCCACACCGAGCCCGGCCCACGGCAGCCGCGCCGGTTCGCGCTCGGCGAGCACCGTGATGCGACGGCCGTCGACGACGAGGACGTCCCCGTCAACGGTCACCGGGCGGCCGAGCCGGCCGGCCGTCGTGTCGTAAGCGAGCAGCCGCGCGAGGGTGGCGGGCTCCGTGAGGTCGTTGACGGCGACGACTTCGAGGTCGCTGCCGCGTTCGAGCAGTGCGCGCAGCACGTTGCGTCCGATGCGGCCGAATCCGTTGATGGCGATGCGAGTCATGAGTGACCTCCCTTTGGTTCGCCACCAGACTCGCGTGCGGCGTCCGCCCGTGGCAGCGGCGTGATCGCCACGGTTCAAAAGGATCGCGCCACGTGGTGGTGGGCTACCTTCCCCGGGCGAAGGTGCGCCGGTACTCGCTCGGGGTGGTGCCAAGGATGCGCTGGAAGTGCAGCCGGAGATTCGCGCCGGTTCCGAGACCGACGTCGGCGGCGATCTGCTCGACGCTCCGCTCCGAACGCTCCAGCAGCTCACGGGCCATGTCGATGCGGGCACGCATGACCCACTGCATCGGTGTGTACCCCGTGTCCTCGACGAAACGCCGCGAGAACGTGCGCGGTGACACCGCCGCGTGTCGGGCGAGCGCCTCGAGGGTGAGCGGCTCCCCGAGCCGGTGCAGCGCCCACTCGCGGGTGGCGGCGAACCGCTCGCCGAGCGGCTCGGGCACGCTGCGCGGCACGTACTGCGCCTGACCGCCGCTGCGGTAGGGAGCCGCGACCAGGCGCCGGGCCGCGTGGTTCGACGCGGCCACCCCGAGATCGCCGCGCAGAATGTGCAGGCACAGGTCGATGCCCGACGCGGCGCCGGCCGACGTCAGCACGCTGCCCCCGTCGACGAACAGGACGTTCTCGTCGACCCGGACGAGCGGATGCTTCGCCGCGAGCGCCCGCGTGTAGTGCCAGTGCGTCGTGGCCCGCTTGCCGTCGAGCAGGCCCGTGGCGGCGAGCGTGAAGGCACCCGTCGAGATGGCGGCGAGCCGCGTGCCCCGGCCGTGGGCGGCGAGCAGGGCGTCGACGACGGCCTGCGGCGGGTCGTCGCGGTCCGGGAACCGGTGGCCTGGGATGAAGACGATGTCGGCCCACGCGAGCGTGTCCAGGTCGTGGGCGACGTGGTACGACAGGCCGTCGCCACCGGTCACCAGGCCGGGTGTCGCACCGCACACCCGCACCTCGTACGGCATGCTCGCCCGGGTCGTGAACACCTGCGCGGGGATACCCACGTCGAGCGGCTTCGCGCCCTCGAGCACGAGGACGGCGACGCGACGCAGACGGGAGGACGACACGGGAACAGGGTACGAGGAGTGCGGAGCGGACCCGTTCCTCCTCCCCGCTCACGGCGCTGGGCACCGTGGTGCCCAGGGGTGCCGGCCGGCTCCTCGGCGAGCTCTACCGCCGATACATCGACATCGACACCGGCGTGGACCACCCTCCGACCACCCTCCGACCGAGCGGACAGCGGCGTGTGTGGCGGCGCTGTTGCAGCGGTGGCCCGACATGGACGAGGACGAGGACGACTGCTCGCCGTGGTGCGGTGGGCGGCTGATCGACGGGGCGAGCGGCCCGCTGCTCCCCTTGCCCCGCGGTGGAGCATGGCCGAGGAAGTTTCCGCGCAGGGGATTGCGCGGGCGCGCCGGTTCACGCGCCATGGGATGTCGCGGTTCGGATGCGACGTCCGCACGCGTCGCGGGATTCCCGCGTGGGCTCCCCGGCGGATGTGTTCTTCGCGGCTCTTCGCGGCCGAGGCGGGCGGAGTGCCGCCCACCCGCCGGGGCGGGCAGGCGGCACTCCGCCGGCTGTCTCCTTCCGCGTTCCGCGAGGCGGACCGCGTTCGACGGGACCCGCACGGCTCCCCGGGGAACGGGTGTCAGACGCGTGCGGAGCGCCTCGCCGTCCCCGTGTCACGACGGACCGGGCCCACGGCACGGAAGGTTCCGGTGGTCACTACCACCAGTTGAGGCACTGGGGTCCGCCTCCCGGCCCCGTGATGGACGCGCAGACGCGGAACTTCCGCAGCGACGAGGAACTCGTCGGATAGGCGGCCGTGGTGATGGTGCCGCTTCCCCACATGCTGAAGGGGCCGCACTGTATCCAGGTGTTGCCGCCGTCGTTGGTGACGTCCATCCACAGGTCGACCCGGACGCTCGACGGCAGGTTGCGCGCCTCCAGGAAGCCCCACCCCATCTGACGGCCCGAGACGGTCCCGACGTGCTGGCCGAAGGACGCGGCGTTGCCGTTGCTGTTGGTCACCGCGGTGCCGTTCACCGGTGTTCCCCGAAGGCTGTCGGAGATGTCGGTGAAGCCGTTGGCCCCGTTGGAGCACTCCGCCGCGGTGGCGTGGGCCGTCGACGCCGGGCCGGCGAGCAGCAGTCCCGCCGCGAGCATCAGCGCCGCTGTTCCCCCGCTGATGATTCTCCGTATCATTTCTTCGCATTCCCCCTGGTCAGAGGGCCGGCAGTCAACTCCGCGAGTTGGCGTGCGCAGGCCCGTGTACGTGGTTCCACATGTCGAAGCGGTTCTGAAGGGCGTGGCGGACCGGGTTCGGCACGGCGGACCCGACCGTCCCGGGAAGCCCGCTCGGCCGGATGTTCCGGCCGCACTCCGGCGGCCGTCGCATCGCGCGGCGGCCCGCGGGAGGGTCACCAGATACGGACGGACTTCGCCCGGTCGTTCATCGCGTCCCCCACATAGGTGGTGCCGGCCGTGTAGAGCTGGTCGGGATATCCCGATTCCTGCCAGCAGTTGGGCAGGGAGTACAGGTGCACGCGCTGCCACACGTTGCTGATCGAGGAGATGCGGTTGTGCCAGTCGGCCGGCAGGTTGATGCAGGTCCCGCCGGAGCCGGACATCGGCAGGCTCGCGCCTCCGTAGTTCATGTGCTCGAAGAAATTGGCGCCGCCGAGGGCGCCCGTCTCGGTAGCCTGAGCCGGAGCGGTGCCTGCCAGTGCGGCGGTCACCAGTACGGCCGCGCCGGCGAGGGATCGGATGGCGGAAGGAAAGCGTCGCATGTTCGTCCTCGTTGCTCGAAACGGTTCATGACGGTGGTTTCGGCAGGTGCTGTACGAACCGGCCGCCCGGCGATCGCATGAGGTCGGCGGCCACGCCCACGATTTCATGCCCACACGGGGTGTCGACATGAGCAGAACTGCGTATGGACAGCGGAGAGGGCAGTGACCCGCCCACGGCCGAGCGACTACGACCGGATGCTGGACCTGGCCGTGGGGGTGTTGGAGGCCACCGATCCCGACGAGGTGTGGCAGCTGGTCGTCCGGGAACTCATGCGTGCGTTGAACGCGAGCGTCGTCGTCGCGAAAGACGTCGACTGGACCCCGTCCAGCGGCGCCGTCGCCATCTGGCGCGGCACGGAACGTCAGGCCGAGCCCGTCGACGACCTGCCCCTGCGGCACATCCGGGCGGGATACCCGTTCGCGGGCCACTACGTCGGCACTCCGGCGGACCGCTCTCCCCGTACGGCGGCGGAACTCGCAGGCGGGGCCGCCTGGCTGCACAGCGAGGCGGCCGACGTGAACCGCCGGCTCTTCGGCACCCGCCACGCACTGGGCCTACCGCTGCCGGCGCCCCGCCCCGGCTCCTCCCCCGTCCGGGGGTTCATCGTCCATCGGGACGGCCCGGACTTCCGCGCTCAGGAACGCCGGTACGCCGGCCGGGTCCAGCCGCTCCTCGCGGCCGCCGCGTCCCAGCGCGGCCTGCTGACCTCTCTCCGGGAAGCGCCGGGCCCTCCGGACGTCCCCGCCCCCGTCGCGCGTGCGGCGGGCCACGACGTGACCCCGCGTGAGCTCACCGTGCTGCTCACGCTCGCCGAGGGCCTGTCGGCCACCAGCATGGCCCGCCGCCTCGGCATCTCGGTTCGCACGGTCCACAAGCACCTGCAGAACCTCTACCGGAAGCTCGGCACGGCCGACCGTCTCGAAACAGTGCTCCGCGCCCAGGAGATGGGCCTCCTGCCCGGCCCCGGCACGCGCACGGGCGGGGCCGAAGCCCGCATCCCGCACCCCACGTCGACAGCGGCGGCATCCCGACACCGCGACTCCCGAAGCGGTGCACCGGGCGGCTCGTGGACCGGCCCGCCCGGCAACGCGCTGCGGCCCGGCGCGGTGACGCTCAGGGCCGTGGTCCCCCGCGGAAGCAGCCTTCCCCCACGGGAGGGGACGGGCCTCGTCCGCCACCTCGATGCCGGGAGCCTCGGCACCGGGAGCGACGCCGCTCCGCGTCGGGGATACCCCGCACCGGCCGAGTCCGAGCAGCATCCGGTCGGCTGAGGGCCGGGAGGTCGCCGTTCCCTCGGGGCGCGCTTTCTCCTGTGTCCTTCGAGACCGGATCGCCGCCTCGGTGGGCCCGGCGGGGTGGGCGCGGCGAACGTGACGCACGGTGTGGTGGCCGGGACGGAACACGGCCGGCGCCCGTCTCGTCCCGGGACTCAACCGTCCGCCTTGAGCTTCTTCATGGTGAGGTGGGATTCGAGGCGCAGAATGGCGGGCAGACCGCTGAGCTTTCCGATCAGGAAGGCTTCGTAGGCGGCGTGGTCGGCGACGGCGACGCGGAGGAAGTAGTCGGGGCGGCCGTACATCCGCCGGAACTCGACGACCTCTTCGTAGGAGGCCACGGTGTTCTCGAACTCCTCGACGGTCGTGCGGTCCTGGGCGTAGATCTCGACGTCGATCTGGACCTCCAGACCGCGGCCCAGGACCTCGGGGTTGACGACGGCCCGGTAGCCGGTGATGACGCCGGCCTCTTCCAGCCGCTTGACCCGCCGCAGACACGGCGGCGGGGTCAGACCCACTCGCTTGGCGAGTTCGACGTTGGACAACCGACCGTCCTGCATCAGATGGAACAAAATTTCCCGGTCGATCGAATCCAGGCTGTATTCATTGCTCACAAGGAGATCATATGACCAGCATTCGCAACCATATGAGGCGTGCTGCTTACTAAAATTTTGGCATGCGAATAAATCCTGCCGTTGCGGACCTGGCCGATCCCGCGTCCGCGCCGCCGCCTCGTAAGCGGTCCGAGGCACGAGCCGCTTTCCGGGACTGCGCGTCCGTGGGCCTGGGCCTGCTCCCGCTCGGTCTCGCGTTCGGGGCGCTGGTCATCCAGTCGGGGCTCGACTGGTGGTGGGCAGGAATGTCCGCCGCACTGATCTTCGGCGGCTCTTTCGAGTTCCTGCTCATCGGCATGGTCGCCGCCGCCGATCCACTGGTCTCCGTCGCGGTGGCCGCCTTCCTGGTGCAGGCCCGGCACGTCTTTTACACCTTGTCCTTCCCTCTGCACCGAGTGGAGGGCCGCCTCGCCAAGACGTACAGCACCTTCGCGCTCACCGACGAGGCGTACGCCCTGACCGCCGCCGCACAGGCACGCACCTGGTCCAGCCGGCGCATCCTGTGGCTGCAGTTCTTCATCCACCTGTACTGGGCCGGCAGCGCGACCGCCGGAGCCCTGCTGGGCTCGTTCATCCCGGACAGCGTCACCGGCCTGGACTTCGCCCTGATCGCCCTGTTCACCGTCCTCGCCCTCGACGCCGTCCGCGATCTGCGCGGCGACCTGCCCACCCCCGTTCTCGCCCTCGTCTGCGCCCTGGTCGCCCGCTTCCTCTTCCCCCACCAGATGCTCCTGGCCGCCTTCGCCCTGTTCACCGCCGGACTCCTGGCCCGCCACCTCGCCAGGAGGACCACGAGGAGGAAGCCCGCCCATGCCTGACACCCGCTACGCCATCGCCGCGATCCTGGTCACCGCCGCCGTCACCTGGGCCCTGCGCGCCCTGCCCTTCGCCGCCCTCGCCCCGCTGCGTGCCAGCGCCACCGTCCGGTATCTCGGCACCCGCATGCCCGCCGGCGTCATGGTGATCCTGGTCGTCTACTGCCTGCGCGACCTTCCACTCGTCCAGCCGCGCGCGCTCGCCCCGTCGGCCGCCCTGGCCGTCACCATCGGTGTGCATCTGTGGCGCCGCAACGCCCTGTTGAGCATCCTCGCCGGCACCGCCGTGCACATGGTCCTGGTCGGCACCGTCTTCGCTCGCTGACGGGCACCCACGCGGCGCGCCATACCCCCACCCGTCGCACGCCGCCCGTCGCACCGGTCCCGTCGGACCGGAGGGCGAGCGCCCGTGGAACACCGGCAGCTCCTTCGAGTCCCTCGACGAACAGGGCGCCGGCGCCGATCACACCACGCATGTCTGATTCGTTGCGCTGATCCCAAGCATCCATCGCATGGACGAGGCCGGCCGGGATGCGGCACTGCCGTCCGGCGGGACCGGACGACGACGTTCCGATGCCGCCCGGTTCCGCGGTCCCGGACTTCGAGTTGGAGGTCGCCGCGGTCATCGGCCGTGAGGGCCGCGACCTCGACCCCGAGCAGGCCCGCGACCACATCGTCGGCTGCACCGTCTTCAACGACTGGTCCGCGCGCGACCTGCAGTCGGCCGAGATGCGGGTCGACCTGGGCCCGTGCAAGGGCCAGGACACCGCCACCACGCCGGGCCCGTACCTGGTCACCGCCGACGAGTTGGAGCCGTACCGGGACGCCGACGGGTTCCTGCGGCCGGCGCTCACCGCCGAGGTCGTCGGCGAGGTCGTCGGCAGGGACCTGCTGTCCCACATGAGCTGGACGTTCGAGGAGATGGTCGCGTACGCCTCCCGTGGTACGCGCGTGGTGCCCGGTGACGCGCTGGGCTCCGGCACCTGCGGCAACGGCGGCTGCCTCGCCGAACTGTGGGGCCTGCGCGGCGAGCGGACCCCGCCGCCGCTCAGGAAACTCGCGTACCGTTCGGGCGGCGCGGCCCGCCGGCCCGCCGGCCCGCCCACGTGTACACGGCCCACTCGCCGTCCTCGCCCACGTCCTCGGGGTCCATGAGGACGTGGGTGATGTCGGACTCCACGTCGAGCTGCAGCCCACGCCGCCAAAGGTCCACCTCCCGCCGCTCCTCGGGCCCGGCCTCCTCGTCCAGATACTCCTCGAACATGTCCGTGAGCCCCGACTCGTTCTCGTGCCGGCGCGCGCCCTCGGTTCCCGCCGGCGGCCACACGAACCCGCCCGCGTGCCGCCACTCGTCGCTGACCTTGAGGAACTCCCGGTACGACGGGGGCATCCGCCGACCGAGGCGCTCCTCCATGGCCGCGATCCGTTCCTCGGACGCGGGCGGGAACCCCAACCACCGTGCCCGCCGCGCGGCCTCGTCGTCCTCGCTCCGCGTCTCGCTGTCCGACAGGGAATCCGCCCACTCCCCGCTCCACCTGAGCAGGAAGGACCGCCAGTCGAATGCCGTGGTGTCCGTCATGCGCCCGGTGCTGTCACCCGCCACCGACAGCGTCCCGCCACTGGCTGCGATCAACGAGGGTTCCCTCGCGGGTGCGGGGCCGTGGAGCCCGGCGGCAACCGACGCGCCTCCCCGGCCGGCACCGCTCCCGTACACGGACCGACAAGACAAGACATCACGGACGCAGGGTCCGTCGGTACCTCGATGGAACGACGAGTCGGGAGCGTTCGACCGATCGGCCGATGAGCGCCCACCCTCCAAGGTTTCCGTGCGCACACATACCGGAAAGCCGAACTATGGCGAGAGAGGCCATTGAAATTCAGGGAGGACAATCGCTCGAATTTTTTCGCGGAATGGAAATGTGACGCAGCCCATTACCTGTTCGCTGATGGCGCGGAGCGGTTTCCGGTAAGGTCCTCGAGCGGGGCGGAAAGCCCCGATTCGACAACTCGTCAGGGGGGAAGATGAATATTCGACGACTGTGGGGTTTCGTCGCTCTCGGTGTTCTCACGGCCGGTGCCGCGGCCGCGCCGGCGTCCGCGGCGCCCATGGGGCCGAGCACGGCCGCCGACCTGTGCGGACCCGGGTACGTGGTGGTCCGTTCGGAGCAGGTGGTGCGCTTCGACGACGCCCTGCCCGCGGGGACCGTGCACATCGAGTACAACCCGCTCACGCGCTCGTTCTGCGGGTTCGCGGTCAAGTCGCGATGGATCGGCACGGCGACGGACATGCACGTCGCCACCGTCGGCGCGGACATGGAGACCACCCCGCTCAATTCCGTGTCCGGCCCGGGCTTCTACGCGATCGGTCCGTCCCGTCAGCAGGCGTGGGAGGACGGTGGAAAGAACTGTGTGTTGTTCGGTGCGAGAATCGCCGACCCACAGGGGAAACAGTACTTCCACCAGTCCGCCAATCCGGCCGTCGGATTCACGCGTCTGTGCGTCTGAGTCGATCGGTGTCGGGCGGCGCGGATTCGG
>NZ_BAAASZ010000005.1:108020-124687 GCF_039533145.1 Streptomyces macrosporus | reverse complement strand
GCCGCCCGGGCGCCTGCGGACCAATTCACGACCGTGTCCTCGTCGGGGTACTCGTCGTGCCGCCCGTTCGCCGGGACGAAGCCCTCGCTCCAGCCGCCGGCTCTCGGGGCCACGGCGTGTCCGGCGGGATCGCCCTCGCCGTCGAGCGCCGTCGAGCAACACCACCATCGCGTGCCGGGTGTCGCCGACGGTGACCGGCGGTCGGCCGCGCGAACCGGCACCACGGCCGGCGCCGGGTGCGGACCGGGGTGCGGTGGCGTGACCTGCCCGAACGGTTCGGGCCGTGGAGGACCGTCGCACCGACCGGAGCCGGGTCCGGCGGTCCCCCTGCCCACCGGCCCCGGAGCGGTTCAGCACGGGATGCGGATGAGCTTCTTGTTGGCGAACTCGTTGATGCCGTACCTGCCGAGTTCGCGTCCCACACCGGAGCGCTCGACGCCGCCGAGCGGGAGGTCGGGGGCGCTCCTGCTGACGCCGTTGATCCAGACCATGCCGCTTTCGCGGCGTTCGGCCAGTTCACGAGCCTGCGCGAGGTTCGAGGTGAAGACGGAGGCGGCCGGCCCGAAGGGCGAACCGTTCGCCAGGGCGACGGCTTCCTCCGCCGAGGCCACCTTGTGGACGACGGCGACGGGGCCGAACAACTCCTCGGTGTAGGCGCGCATATCAGGGGTCACCCCGGCCAGGACGGTCCCTCGTGGAAGGCGCCCGGCCCGTCGATCCGGTGCCCGCCGACGAGCAGCGTCGCCCCCTTGGCGACGGCGTCCTCGACCTGCTCGGCCAACTCGTCCACGGTGCTCCGCGAGGCGAGCGGACCGAAAGCGGTGGTCGGATCCATCGGATCACCGGGCAGGCACTGCCGCATGGCCTCGACGAACCGGTCGAGGAAGGCGTCGTAGACGTCCTCCAGCACGATGAAGCGCTTGGAGGCGGTGCACGCCTGTCCGGCGTTGTACACGCGGTTCTTCACGGCGGCGGCGACGGTCCCGTCCAGGTTGTCGGCGTCGAGCACGATGAACGGGTCGGAGCCGCCGAGTTCGAGTGCGGGCAGTTCCGGGCGTGCTTGAGGATGATCGTGTTGCCGAGCACGATGTTCGGCGCGGCGAAGCGGGCCACCTGGTAGTGGGGGAAGTTCCAGGGCATGATCCCGACGAGTGCCCCGATGGGCTCGGTGCGGACGATCGCCTCGCCGCCGCCGGCGACCTCGAGCCGCTCGTCCTCCGGGAACGTCGCGCCGTTCTCGGCGTGGTACTCCGTAGATGGAGGCGGCCAGCGCGACCTCGCCCTTGGCCTCGGCGATCGGCTTGCCCGTCTCCAGGGTCAGCGTCCGGGCGAGCTCGTCGGCGCGTTCCCGGTACAGCTCCGCCACGCGGCGCAGCACGTCGGCGCGTTGCCGCAGCGGGGTCTCCCGCCACTTCCGGTAGGCGGAGTGGGCACGGGTCAGGGAGCTCTCGGCCTCCTGATCGGAGGCCACGGGGTACTCCGTGACGCGCTCTCCGGTCGCCGGATTGACGGTGGCGTAACAGCTCATGCCTTCCTCACTTCTCGCGTCCGGACGGTAGGTGCGGTGTGCGGCGATCCGCCGCGTCCACGGCGGTCCGGATGCCGCCGTGCCGGGCTCACCGCGCGGGCGCGATGAACTCGGAGCCGTTCCCGGCGGCCTGCTCGGAGCGCCTGGAGAACCGGAACCCTCGGTAGTTGTCACCGGTCACGTCGTCGAGCACGGCCCGGTAGTTCTTGAGACCGGCCAGGTAGAACACGACGGTGGGGGTCTTTCCCGGGATGCTCGCGCCGAAGATCCACGACTGGGCCTTCGGGAACAGCGTCATGTCGGCGATCTCCTTGCAGGTGGCGGTCCAACCGGCCTCGGCCTCCCGGGTCGCCTCGACGGTGTCCGTGCCGGACCGCTCGGCGTCCTTGATCAGGTCGGAGATCCACTCGACCTGGACCTCGATGCTCGGGGGCAGGTTCGTGAAGGGCCCGTTCGGCCCCAGGATCATGAACATGCTCGGGAAGCCGGCGGTGGAGATCCCGAGGTAGCCGGTGGGACCGCTGCGCCAGTGGTCCGTGATGTGCCGTCCGCCCCGGCCGCGCAGGTCCATGCGGGTGTGGTTGCCGTCCACGGCGTCGAACCCGGTCGCGAAGACCAGGACGTCCAGCTCGTGTTCGACGCCGTCCGCGGTCCGCACGCCCTTCGGCGTGATCTCGGCGATCTTCGAGCGGATGAACGAGGCCGCGGCCTCGTTTGCGTCGGGGTCGGTGGCGATGTCGCAGAAGGTGCCGAACATGAAGCGGAAGCCGCCGCCGATGTCCCAGTTCTCCTGGAACACGCGCCGGCGCTCCTCCTCGGAGACGCTCATCGCCGGGACTTCGCTCTCCTTGCATCCGAACGCGACGGCCGAGTCGCGCACGTCCTTCCGGATCCGGTCGTAGTCCGCCTTGATCTCCGCGATCTCGGACGCGCTGACGGGGCGGTTGCCCGACGGGGCGCTGTACTGGGCCGAGCGCTGGAAGACCGTCAGGTGCTCCACGACAGGGGCGGCCGCGCAGATGAACTGGGTCCCGGTGGAGCCGGTGCCGATCACGCCGACCCGCTTGCCCGTGATGTCGAGATCCTCGGGCCGGGCGCCGGTGTGCACCAGCTCGCCCGCGAACGTGTCGCGTCCCGGGATGTCGGGGAGGTTGGTCTTCGAGAGCAGTCCCAGCGCGGTCACGAGGTAGCGTGCCGTGAAGGTCTCGCCGGTGTCGGTCCGGATCTCCCACACGGCGCGCGCCTCGTCGAACACGGCGGCCTCGACGCCGGTGTCGAGCCGGATGTCGCGGCCGAGGTCGTAGCGCTCCACGACATGCTCGAGGTAGGCGAGGATCTCCGGCTGGGTCAGGTAGCTTCGGCTCCAGTTCCCCTCCTGGAGCAGGTCCTTGTCGAAGGAGTAGCGGTACACGAAGCTCTCGGTGTCCGACAGGGCGCCGGGGTACCGGTTCCAGTACCAGGTGCCGCCGACGCCTCCGGCCTTGTCGAAGGCGCGGACCGTGAGCCGCAGGAACCGGCCGCCCGGGGCGTGCCGGATGGAGACGGGCCAGGAGCCCCGGAGCGCGGCGCCGACAACCTGGGACGCCGCTCTGCTGGGTTCCGGAGCGGCACGGTCCTGGGTGGAGGAGGCCATCCGGGCGCTCCGGCACGACCGGAGCGTGATCGTGCGGCACCTGGAGAGCCTGCCCCAGGAGGAGGTCAACCGGGTCAAGGCCCTGGCCGCCCTGGCGCACGGGGCCGGTACCTCGGCTCGGGACGACGGGGCCGACCCGGTGGCGCCGCGTGCCCGACTCGTGCTCACCCTCAATCCGCAGGTCTGCTCCCCCGCGGTCACCGAGCTGGTGTCCCAGATCGCCGAACGCGTGGAGGTCCCGGCGCTGGCGACCACCCGCGAGCGGATCCCCGAGCTGATCCGGTCCATCCTCGACTCGCTGGAGCCGGCCCGCCGCTGCACGCTGTCCTCGGCGGCCCTGCAGGCGTTCCTGCGCTGGAACTGGCCCGGCAACGTGGCCGAGTTGCGCCGGACCCTGGAGAAACTGGCGCATGACCGGCCCGGTCGGATGATCTGGCACGAGCACCTGCCGCCGCACCTGCGTGCCGCCGTGCGGCGCCGGCCGCTCACCCGCATCGAGTCCGTGGAGCGCGACGCCATCGTGGCCGCGCCGGCACAGGCGGCAGGCAACCGGTCCCGCGCCGCGGACCTGCTCGGGATCGGCCGCACCACGCTCTACCGCAAGATGCGCGCACTCGGCATCGAGGCCCCGGAGCAGAGGGCGCTGTGAACGCGCCGGGCTTCCGGAACCGGGGTCGTGACGGGGGTACGGGGCGATGGCCGAAGTCGAGCGCTGGACGGCGGAGTCGGCGCCTGCGTCCGCCCGGGGCGGCGGCCGACGGCGGTACGGCGACCGGGAAGCGCCGGCGGAAATTCCCTGGCGTGGTGGCCGGAAAGGACGGAGACTCGTCCCATGGCCGACATGGGGGCGTTCCGGGAGGCGATCACCGCATGGGCGGCCGGTGGTCCCGGCGACCCCGCGCGCGAGCTGGCCGCGCGGCTGTCCGTCCGGGCGGCCGTCCTGCTCGAAGGGCCGAGCGACGTCGCGGCGGTCAACGCGCTGGCCGCGAGCCGCGGCCGGAACCTGGCGGCCGAGGGAGTCTGCGTCCTGCCGATGGGCGGTGCGATGAGCGTCGGACGCTTCGCCCGCCTCCTCGGGCCATCCGGCCTGGGCCTCCGCCTCACGGGACTGTGCGACGAGGCGGAGCGTCCCTACTACGCCCGCGGCTGGGAACGGGCCAGCGCAGGGCGGCAAGGTTTCTTCGTCTGCGCGGCGGACCTGGAGGACGAACTCATCCGCGCGCTGGGCGTGACACGGGTGGAGGAACTCGTCCGGGCGGAGGGCGACCTGCGCGCCCTGCAGACCTTCCTGCGCCAGCCCGCACAGCGGGGCCGCACCGCGCAGCAGCAGTTGCGGCGCTTCCTCGGCACGAAGAAGGGACGCAAGATCCACTACGGCCGCGTCCTCGTCGAGGCCCTCGACCCCGACCGCATACCCGCCCCACTCGACGGCCTGCTCACCAACCTCTGACCGCCGGGCGACGTCCATCCCGGCGAGGAACCCGGGCGAGCGCCGGGATCTTCTCGACCACGCGCAGCACCCGGAGGGTGTGGGGACTTGGTGCTGCACGTGCGTTTGCGGTGACGAGGTTCACGGCTCCGGTGGGCTGTGGTCTCCTCGTCCGTAGTGGCTGCGGCGGGCCTGGTGCTGCCGGCGGGTGGTGCGGACGTCCTGTCGCGCGGGGACGGGTCAGGCGGTTGCGGGCCCTCCGGGGGCGGCTCCTGGTGCGCCGCGTCGGGGATTCGCCTCGGATGGCCGGCGCGTCGGGGCCTCGCGCTCCTCGTCGGTCGGTACCGGCTCGGCCTTCGGCCACCCCGTCCTCGCCATCCGGCCATCATCCCGGACCGCCGCACACGCGTGCGGCGAGACAACGACTCGGGTCGCCGGGATCGGGCGGGCCGTTGGGGTGGTCGTCCTCCCGCGCGCCCCGATCGCCGGCAGGCGTGATCGTCGGGCGGCGTGTGGCGTGACTGCCGTCGGGCTTGCCGTCATGCACGCGGCACGGGTGGGTTCGGGGCACGCCGCGAGGTCGGGGCACCTGGCCGCCCGTCGCTCCGGGCCGGGCGCGGACCGGATCTCCATGTCGGCGGTGAAGCGGGTGCCCCGCGTCGTGGGCACCCGCTTCACTGTGCGAGTCAGGCCGACGCCTTGACGACCGAGCCCGTCCGGACCGCCTCCCGTACGACGCGGCGGCGACGGGTCGGCAGGCCGAGGGTCGGGTTGGCGACGCCCCAGGCCGCGCCCTTGCAGACCAGTTCCTTGTAGACGGCGGCGAGCCGGCCGGTCAGGGCCGCGCCGACGGCTCGGTCGTCGGCGGTGACGTACTGGATCAGGCCTTCCCTGCGGCCCAGCGAGATGCACTGGTTGAAGTAGCGGATCGGCGTGTTCGGGAGCTTCCCACCGGTCAGACGCGCCGCGATGGCGTCGGCGGCCTGCCACGCGGTGGGGACGCCCGAGGCGCACGACATCCGCAGCGGCTTGTCGCCGGGGCCCACCGCCATGGCCGCGTCGCCGATGGCGTACACGTCCGGGTGCGAGACCGAGCGCATGGTTCCGTCGACCACGATCCGGCCCGTGTCGGTGACCTCCAGGGCGGTGGCCCGCGCGACCGGGTGGACCGCGAAGCCGGTGGTCCACACGGTGACCGCGGCCGGGATGGCCTTGCCGTCGGCGGTGGTGACGCGGTCGGCCTCGACGCCGGTGACGGCGGCGTGCTCGTGCACGGTGATGCCGAGCTTGCCGAAGATCTTCCGCAGGTGCCCGCGGCCCTTGTCCGAGAGCCAGTCGCCGAGGCCGCCGCGGGTGGCGAGGGCGACAGCGAGGTCCGGGCGGGCCTCGGCGATCTCGGTCGCGACCTCCAGGCCGGTGAGGCCGCCGCCGACGACGACCACGGGCTGTCCGGCGTCCAGGCCGGCCAGGCGCTCGCGCAGTCGGAGCGCTCCGGGCCGGCTCGCGACCTCGTGGGCGTGCTCGGCGGCGCCGGGGACGCCCTGGTCGTGCCAGCCGCTGCCGAGGGCGTACACGAGGGTGTCGTACTCCAGCTCCCCGGCGCCGCCGTCCGCGTCGACGACGGCAACGGTCTTGCGGTCGACATCGACGCCGGTGACCTTCGCGAGCCTCAGCTCGACGCCGGTGCCGGCGAACATCTCGCTGAAGGGCCGGGGCCTCAGGTCCTGGCCGACGGCGAGCTGGTGCATCCGGACCCGCTCGACGAAGTCGGGCTCGGCGTTGACGAGGGTGATGGCGACGTCGTCACGGTGCAGCCGCTTGGCGAGGCGGCCGGCCGCGATGGCTCCGGTGTATCCGGCGCCGAGGACGATGACGCGGTGCTGCATGTTCCTGCTCCTGTCTGCGCGGGTCGGCCCTTGTCTTGCGCGGGTTCGCCTCTTGAACCGGGCAGCGCGTCGTTTCCTGACAGGAGCTTGGTGTGAGGCGGCTCACACCTGGGCCGGGGGCGTCCCGCGTCGGCACGGGGAGCACCGGAGACCGTGGTCAGAAGGCGTGGAACAGGGGTTCTCCATGTTCGGTGGCTGCCCACACCTCGGTCGCGCGTTCGAGCTTGTCGGGGTTGACCTGGCTGCGGAACGCGGCGATGCCCTCGGCGGTGACCTCCAGGCACATGATGCCGACGACCCGGCCGTCGACGACCGCCACGACGGCGGGGCCGCCGTTGGCGGTGGTGACGTGGACCTCGGGTGAGCCGCCGGCCAGGGCGCGCTTGGACTGTGCGGGTTTGAACAGCCCTCGCATGAACTTCGCGACCGCGAGGGCGCCCTCGAACGGCTTGGCGCGGGCCGGGACCTTCCCGCCGCCGTCGCCGATCGAGACGGCGTCGGCGGTGAGCAGCCGCACGAGCGGCTCGATCCTCCCGCTGGTGGCGGCCGTCAGGAACTCCTCGACGATCCGCCGGGCGGCGGCCTCGTCGACCTCGGCGCGGGCCTTGCCGGCCGTGATGTGCTTCTTGGCGCGGTGGAAGATCTGCTGGCTGGCGGCCTCGGTGAGATCGAGGATCTCGGCGATCTCCCGGTGCGGGTAGTCGAAGGCCTCCCGCAGCACGTACACCGCTCGCTCATGGGGAGACAGCCGCTCCATGAGGGTGAGGACCGCGTACGAGACCGACTCGCGCTGCTCGGCGGTGTCGGCCGGGCCGAGCATCGGGTCCCCGTCGAGCAGTGGCTCGGGGAGCCACTGACCCACATAGGTCTCGCGCCGCGCGCGGGCCGACGTGAGCTGGTTGAGGCACAGGTTGGTGAGCACCTTCGTCAGCCAGGCCTCGGGGACCTCGATGCGCCGGACGTCGGCGGACTGCCAGCGCAGGAAGGTCTCCTGCACGGCGTCCTCGGCCTCGCTCGCGGAGCCGAGGAGGCGGTAGGCGATGGCCTCCAGACGGGGCCTCGCGGCCTCGAACCGGTCCACGTCCTGCACGGTCAGCGGCATAGCCCGGATCCTACGGGCTCGTGGAGGAACAACGCGCTGCTTTCGGCTCCGCGGCTCGATGGCCTGGTGTGCGCCTTCCGGGTGAGACCGGGGACCGACTCGCCGTGAGGTTCGCCGTGTCGCTCCCCTGCCCGGACGAGTGGCAGCGGCGTCCGCCGGCCGGAGGCCGAGGCCCTGCCGACCTCGGCCGGTCCTTCGCGACGGGCTGAGATCGACGGGAAATCCCCCCGGTGAGCAGATGGAGTGCTCCGGTCTTCTTCTCCGGGCAGAGCGGGCGGCACGTTCCGGTCGTCTCCGGGTGGCAGCGCGGCCCCGCAACGGCTCGGGCGGCAGTGGACGGACGAAGTCCCGTTCTCCGTCCGGCAGTTCGCGACGACGTACCGCTCGACCACGATCCCCCGGTCAAGATCACATGGACGGCGGGCTCTGGGCAGGGGGACGAGTGACCACGTTGATGTTGAACGTGTGAGACCCCAGGCCGTTCGCGATGCCCATGAAGAGCAGGGCGAAGTGCTCCTGTCCGCGTGCGGTGGTGATCCCGCCGATGTCCAACTGGGACGACGGGGGCCAGCCGAGGTCGGTGAGCAGCCGGCCGGTGGTCCGTTTGGCTTCGGCGTCGTCGCCGGAGAGGAAGACGGTGCTCGGGCCGTCCAGACCGTCCGGGGCGACCATCACGGTGGAGTCCATGGTGCACAGCGTCTTGACGACGGGGGTCAGGGGGAAGGCTTCCTGGATCTGTTCACCCAGACTGCTGTTGGGGTGCGAGAGCTCGGTGAAGTCGTCGGAGAGACCGACCCCGACATCGATCAGCAGAGTGCCGGCCAGCGCCGGTGCCCCGATGGAGCGCAGCAACTCCACGGAGACGGTCCCCGGGGTGGCGTTGACCAGTACCTCCGCGTGGGCGGCTGTCTCGCTCAGGCTCGCCACGGGGAGGCCGAGGTCCGTCCGCTCCTCGGGCCGGCGTGATCCGAGGAGCACGTCGTGTCCTGCGGCGCTCCAGCCGTGGGCCAGTGCTCGGGCGACGTTGCCGGTGCCAAGTAGTCCTATACGCATGGTGGGACGCTAACCGTCGTCGGGGCTCGGCGAATCGGACCGCGGGCCCGGGTGGGCCGGCACCAAAGTCCTGGTTCTGTGGTCGCTCGCCACTCACCACGACGAGACCGCCGACTCCCGTGCCCGCAGGGCGGTCGGTGTCGCCGTCCACCTCCTCCGCCCGCGGGAACGCGAACACCGAAGCGCGAGTCGGCCACCTCGATCACCAGGGGTCGCGTTCCAGCGCTTTCGGTCGGCCATTCGGTCGCCGCCCGGTCTATCGGGGTGAACCGCCCACCGCGTCGTCCGAGAACGTGTCCGTCTTGGCGGCGTACGCCGCGGTGAACCGTTCGACGGCCTCCCAGAGCTCGCCTTCACGGCGTGGGTCATAGGACTCCTCCGACGAGCGGTCCGCCCGGTCGCGGTCCACATAGGAGCCGGTCGGCGCCTGGATCGCGCCGAGAACGACGTCGGCGAGACGGCGGCCGGCGGCACCGCGGCCGGCGGCGAACGGCGTCAGGGCCATCGGGACGTGCGAGACCGCGCGCCCGCCCGCGCCGAGCTCCGCGGCCGACCGTGCGCCGGAGGATCCACTGGCGACGACGAGGAGGTGCGCGTCCGGTGACCGGCGCAGGATGTGTTCCGCGGCGATGCGGCCGATCCCGCGGCTCGCGCCCGTCATCACGGTACGGAACCGCTCACGCCATGATGCTCCCCGTCCGCTCCGAGCGCGGCGAGGACGCCTTCGCGGCGTCGATCGTCGCCGACCTCAAGGACGCCGTGTCCCGCTATCCCGGAGACGCCCGGCTCGATCGGCTCGTGCGCGACCTGCGGGACGCATCCGCCGTCCTCGCCCGCCACTGGGCCACTGCGACCGCGACCCCGCACACCACCGACCGCAAGACGATCCGACACCCCGAGGTCGGCGACATCCTGCTCGACTGCGACGTCCTCATCGTTCCGGGCGCGGACCTGCGCATGGTCACCTACACGGCAGCGGCCGGAAGCAGCGGTGCGGAGAAGCTCGACCTCCTTCGCGTCACCGGTGGCCGCACCGCCACCGCGCTCCCCTGACGCCGGCTCCTCGTCGGCAGGACGCCGAGGGACGTCGCGTACCGGCGGCTGTGCTGGTCCTCCGCTGGTTCTTCGCGTCGTTCGAGTGCGGCTCACGTTGCTTCTCGTCCGTGTGGGGCGGCGTCGGCGGGCCGGTCCAGGACTCGTCGTGGACCTTTGTGAAGAACCGCAGCGAGTCGGTGCGCAGCGACTCGTACGGATCGGGGCCGATGCCGAGGGGACGGCTCTCCTCGCCGTCGACCGCGAGCGTGAACCCGCCGGTGGACGAGACATGGCCGAAGCCGTCCGTGTGGACCGGGGCGCCCGCGAAACCGTCGCAACCCGCGGGCTCCGCCGTGTCCGTGGCGACGGTGCCGCCGCCGACCCGCCGCAGTGTCCACGGCAGCGGACGGTGACGGCGGCGCCCCGCCGGAGGGCATCCCGGCGGGGCGGTCGTCGGCAGGGCGGCGGAGTCAGGCGTAGACCCCGTCCAGCCAGTCCTGCCAGGCGGCCTCGTCCGCCTTGGCGTCGGCGTCCGGCGCGAAGTCGTGCACGGAGATGCCGACCGGGGCGCCCCAGTGGTTGCGACCGAAGAAGCGGAGGAGGGCGTCGTCGGTGCGCAGCCCGATGAAGCAGGGGTTGCGGAAGTCGACCACGGCGTCCAGGAGTCGCCCCTTGGGCCCGCGGACCTGTACGCGCGTGCCCTCGACAGTGTCGTCGGCGAGGCCGAGGGCCCGGCCCACGGCCTCGAAGGCGTTGGGCGCCTTCGAGGCCTCCGGTCCGTCGAGCGTCGAGAACGCGACCGGGCGGCCCGCGAAGTGGACGAGGTACTCGCGCAGGGTGTGCAGGTAGAAGTCGGTGTGCTTGCTCGCGCCGTCGTACTGGTTGTCCCAGTCGTCGGTGAAGATGCCGCTGTGGACGTACCGCACCCAGGCGCGCCGGCCCCCGTCGCGCGGCTCGATGGTGTGGTCGAGCTGGTTGAGCGCCTGGGTCGGGATGATCTCCTGCAGGTTCTCGGCGCGGACGGCGAAGCGGTGCGGCGGGTCCCAGACGGTGACGGTGTGGCCCATGCCGGCGGCCCCGCCCTCGCGCGGCTCGCACTCGCTCGGCCACTGCCAGCCGTCGGTGCCGGTGGTGATGGCGTCCCACACCTGCTGCGGCGTGGCGTCGACCTCGAACTCGCGGGCGATCTCGAATTCCTTGGACATGGTGGGCTCCTGGATGCGCGTGGGCGTATTAGGGGTGGGAGAGTTCGGCGGGCTGGGGTTTGACCGTGGGATGGAGGGCGACGACGATCCGGTGGTCGCGGCCGCCTTCGGCGTCGGCGGCGTGGTACTTGCGGATCAGGGCGCTCACACCGGCCGTCAACTCCTGGACGAACGCGGCCCGGTCGTCGGCCGAGGCGAAGCGCACCTCGCCGTCGAGCGCGTACGTCGCCAGCCGTTTGCGGGCCTTCGCCGCGCCCGTGATCAGCGCGCCGACGTCACGGACGAGCCGGGCGCCGAGGGCGAGCAGCCAGCGTGCGGAGAGCTGGTCCCGGAAGCGGTCCGGGTCGGGCTGCACGGCGGCGAGGGCGAGCGGCGAGATGACGTACGACGCGGCGGTCGCCCGCATCAGCCGCTCGGTGACGTTGCCCTTGCGGCGCTCGCCCGCCAGCTCGACCAGACCGTGCCGCTCCAGCGCCTTGAGGTGGTAGTTCACCTTCTGTCGGGGCAGCCCGACCTTCCCGGCCAGCATGGTGGCCGACGCGGGGCCCGCCGCCAGCTCGGCCAGGAGCCGGCCCCGGATGGGGTCCAGCGAGACGGCGGCCGCCTCGGGGTCCTCGATCACAGTCACGTCCAGCATGGGTCCACCATCTCACCGAAAACTTTTTTTGTCCATACAGTTCGAGTTTTCGGCGAGGCGGACGTCCGAGGCGGCAGGTCAGCCGCCTGCCGCCGAACTGACGGCTGAGCGGGGTCGGGTGCTGGAGGAACCGGGCCGTGGCCGGCAGGGGAGGCACCGGGCACCGGGAAAAGCAGTGGGCGCGGCCCTGCGAACGCACAGCGTGGGGCCGGACGAGTGCCTCTGCCCAGCCCCGGTGTCCTCGGGGACGGCCGGCCCGTAACGCCTGTCCGGAAGTCCTTCGACGACGCCGTAGGCACTCAGGGCGTGCGGTGTGCGGCGCAGCGCATCAGCGTGCAGGCCCGCGCGGTCGGCAAGCACTTCGGCCGAGGCCGGTCCGTCGGCCTCGAGGAGGTCGGGCACGCCCGCCTCCGCCGCGGCACACGGCACACGGCACACGGCACGCGGGAGGCCGGCTGCCCGTGGAGCAGGTGCCGCAGCCGAGGCGCGGCACCGGGATCGCGGACCCGCGGTGCGGGTCCGGTGTTCGGTGCACCGACCGGGCGGTCACCGGGGGTGCCGGCCTTGTCGGGGCTGTAGTAGTCCTTGATCGCCTCGGCCCAGGTCGCCACCGTGACCTGGTCTGCGCTTGTGGGCCGCATGGCGTCGAACACCGTCTGCGCGTTGCCGGTGTCGAAGTCGATGGCCTGTATCACCATCCCAGAACGGTCGTTCGCCGGTTCGCCGAAGTCCCCGCCGCTCACCCGGGTAGGTGACCGTTGGCATCAGCGTGCGAACGCAAGCGTTGCCGCCGCGGCTTCCCTGGGAGGAGCATGGTGGCCGTCAGGCGGAGCCGGCCGGAGACGAGACGGTGAGACGAGCTTGGCGCGTGGCGCGGTGAAGACCTGACGGACGGCCAAGGGAACCCATCGGGGCGGCTGTTGCCAAAGGGAGGCCCGGCCGGCCACCGGTACGGACCCGGCGGCAGCTGGTCGACGGCTACGGTTCCGGGTCCGTACCGGCATCCCATGGCGGGACATGCCCGAACAGTGCGGGCCGTGGGGCCGGGGCACGGCCTGGTCCGCCGCCGGCGGCGCGGCGGACCACAGGCGGTGGGTCGGTGTTGTCGCCGCTCGTCGTTCAGGTCGTGGCGGGGCTCGGCTCGGTCGCGGTCCGCTTCGCGTTCCGCCGGGCGCTCGCAAGCGCCAGGAGGAGGCCGACGGCGGTGACGCCCGCCGCGGGGACTCCCAGCCGTTCGGGGCTCACCCAGCGTTGCGCGAATCCGCCCAGGGCGCCGCCCAGCGCGACGCCGATGTAGACCGCCGACGAGTTCAGTCCCAGCAGCACCGGCGTGGCGGACGGGGCGTGGGCGACGAGACGGTGCTGCTGAGGGACTGTCGGCAGGCCCACGCACACGCCCCAGACGGCTGCCCACACCAAGGTGGTCGCGAGGTGCTGGACGGCCGGTTCGGCGGCGACGAGCACGACGATGGTGACGGCGAGACCGGCGAGCAGCACCCGCTCGGGGTCGAAGCGGTCGGAGAGCCGTCCGGCCAGCAGGTTGCCGCCGACCACGCCGAGCCCGTACACGAGGAGCACCGTGGTCAGCACGTTCTCGGAGCCGTCGGTGACGTCCTCCAGCGCCGCGCCGATGTAGGTGTACAGCAGGTACGCGCCGGCCAGGGCGAGCACGGTGACCGCCAGGACGTCCAGCACCCAGCGCTCCCTGAGCGGGGCAAGCCGTGCCCGGAAGGTGGTGGCGGGCAGGGCGATCCTCGGGAGGCCGACGGCGACGCCGAGCGCCGACACGAGGCCGAGCGCCGCCACCGCCCACAGCGTCACGCGCCAGTCGCCGCGGCCGATGAGCGTGCCCAGCGGAAGGCCGACCGCGCTGGAGAGGGTCAGACCGCCGAGGACGAACGCCAAGGCCCGGCCGCGCTTGTCCGGTGGCGTGACGGCAGCGGCGGCGCTGGACGAGGTGGAGGTGATGATGCCGGCGCCGGCCGCCGTGATGATGCGGGCGGTCATGACGGCGGTGTAGGAGGTGCCCAGGGCCGTGGCCGCGTTGCCGAGGACGAACACGCTCAAGGCGAGCAGCAGGGCGGTGCGTCGGTCCATGGTGCTGGTGGCCCAGCCCAGGACGGGTGCGGCCACCGCGAACGTCAGCGCGAACGCGGTGACCAGCTGGCCCGCGGCGGGGATGCCGACGTCGAGGTCGTCGGCGATGGACGGGAGCAGGCCCGCGATGACGAAGCCGTCGGTGCCGACGGCGAATGTCGCCAACGCGAGAGGTAACAGTCGCTTGTACACGGACCATCCTTTCCGCTGACCGGTCGACAGAAGACGAGGGGTGCGGCGGGGCATGACGCCGACAAACATGTGGATTATTGTCCACGCATCCACGTGTTGGATAGAGTGATCCGCATGAAGGTTCGGAGTGGTGGGCCATGCGCGAGTTGACACAGCCGGCGGTCGACGACATCAAGCTGGTCGACGTCCTGCACGCGCTGGCGGACCCGGTGCGCCTGCACATCGTCGCGCGCTTGGCGGACGAGGAGAGGGAGAGCTGCTCGGGCATCAGCGAAGGAGTCGACGTCCACCGCACGACGATGTCCCACCACTACCGGGTACTGCGCGAGTCCGGCGTCACCTGGACCACGGTGGAAGGTCGCACCCGCTACGTGAGCCTGCGACGCGACGACCTCGACGCGCGCTTCCCCGGACTGCTCGACGCGGTGCTGGACCAGTTGCGCCGGTCCCGTCCGGCCTCGTCGGCCGCTCCCCGATCGAAACCGGAGCGACCGTGACACCGCACCGGCACCCCGGGCACCGTCCCGTGGTGGAACCCGCCCGCTCCTCCCCCGCCGTCGTCATCCTCACCCTGGCCGCCTGTGTGGCGGCCGTACCCACGGAAGGAATTCCCGGTTGTGAAGCATGACCAGCGCGTGATCTCCAACCCGGCCACCCTCCACGACCCGACGCCGTTCGGCTACAGCCACGCCGTCTCGGCGCCCGGGGAACTCGTCTTCATCGCCGGCCAGTACGCCTCCGACCCCACCGGCGCCCCCGTGCCCGGCGACTTCGCCACCCAGGTGGACCTGGCCTTCGACCGGCTGCGCCTGGCACTGGAGGGCGTGGGACTCGGCTTCGAGCACGTCGTCCGGCTCGGGACGTACATCGTCGACCACGACCTCGACAAGCTGGACATCCTCGGCAACGCGCTGCACGCGCGCTTCGGGAACCGGCTGCCGGCCCAGACGCTGAGCGGTGTCGCCTCGCTCGCACTGCCCGGAATGCTGTTCGAGGTCGACGCGGTCGCCGTACGACCGGCTTCGCCGGGCGCCGCCTGACCCTCCACCCCGACCCGACCATCCGGCCCTCGTGTCCCCCGCCGAGACTCCGCTGACACCGACCGGCGGACTGCGCCCGGTGCGGGGGAACGGGTGGCCACGTCGTACAGCCCTCCGCTCTCGGCCTCACCGCCCCCTGCCCCGGGTGGGAAAGGCTCGTGTCGGAGTGTGTCCACGTGGTTCGTGCCCCGGTCCGCGGGCAGGACGCCGAGCAACGGCCGGACCGGGCGGGCGTCGAGAACGGGCGCCGAATGCCGGAGTTCCCGGCAAGCGCAGCGTGGACCTGTCGACGACACCTGCGGTGACATCCGTGTCACGCGCAAGGCCGTCGACACCGCCACCTCCGAGCGAGGGGCCGACAGGAGTCCACCGTGGCCAGGAGAATCGGCGCCACCTGCCGATGACGCCGGGTCACCACGGAGCCCGTCCCGTCGGCCGGGTACGACCGGACGCGTCGACAGAGGCGACGGAGGCCAGGGGCGATCCCCCTGACCGCTCCGCACAGACGGTCGGGCTCCGTGAGGCACGGGAGGATCCGACCGACCGGGTCGGGCGGCCCCGACGCCGCCCCGCACCGAGCGGCACCGGACCAGGAGGACCGCCTCGCCTCCCGGATGGCACGGGCACGGTCCAGGATTCGGGTCCGTGCCCGCGGGTCAGGCGATGCGCCCGGCGCTGCCGGCGAAGAGGACCTCGGCGAGTTCGTCGTCCAGGGACCGACGGACCTTGTCCATCAGACCGCCCTGGGTGGCTTCCCCGACGACCTCGATGACGCAGCGGGCCTCGTAGGCGGCCTTGGGGACGTCGTCGCCCGAGCGCTGGGCGACGCGGTCGAGGAACTCGCGGTAGGTCATGCGCGTGCCGGTGTCCGACTGGTCCGGAGCGGTGGCGACGCGGCGCAGGTGTTCACCGATCTCCTGCGGCAGTTGGGCCGCGAGGTTGTCCGCCAGGGAGGCGGGGACACGCTCGGCCAGGGTCTCCAGAGTGGCACGGGTGGCGGCCTCGGCCCTGCCCCGGCTCTCCAGGTGGGACCGGGCCTGGACCTGTCCGATGAAGGTGTCGTGATCCATCGTGTTCCTCCGGTTCCTCGCTGTCGTCGCTGTCGGTGCTCCTTCTACTGGTTGGGGTCGGCGGCGCTGATGTGGCCCAACGCGGAGCCGGGGTCGCGTTCGACGGCCAGGTCGCCGAGGGCGACGATGCCCACCGCGCGGTCACGGTCGGGGTCGACCACCGGCAGGCGGCGGACGGCCTTCTCCCGCATGAGCTGCACGGCCCGGTCGATCCGATCGTCGGGGGTGACGCTGACCAGTTCCGTACTGCACGCCTCGCGCACACGCGTGCCGCTGACGTCACCGCCTTCGGCCAGGACTCGTATGGTCAGGTCCCGGTCGGTCACCAGGCCGCGCAGGTGCCCGTCCTCCGTCACCAGCACCGCGCCGATGTCCTCCTCCCGCATGCGGCGGGCGACGTCGGTGACGTAGGCCTGCGGGCTCACCTCGACCGGCGGGGCCGTCATGACCTCTCGCACCATCTGCGCCATCGGACACCTCCATGAATCGACTCGTCACAGCGGATGTGCCGACATTTGTCCGCTGTGCCACGTATGCACGTGTTTCAGTCTGCTCCTGCCCGGCTTCAGTCGCATCCGAGCACCGGGCGGGCAGCCCCTGCCGCCGCTTGCGGCAAATGCCTGTTCGGCATCCACGCCGCCGTGCGCCCGGAGCCGGGGGACGGTTCCCCTCTCGACGGTGAGGTTCCGCGGACCCGCGCGGTGCCGGCGGCCACGAGGAGCACGGGGCCGGGTCGGCACCGCGGCGGAACGCGCCTCGG
>NZ_BAAASZ010000005.1:93113-107988 GCF_039533145.1 Streptomyces macrosporus | reverse complement strand
ACTACGGGGCGGGAGGGGAGGGTTACGGCGTCGGCGGCACGGGGTCGGGCTCGGGTTCGGGGCCCGGAGCCGGCGGGACAGGGTCGGGGCCGGGTGTCGGCACCGGACCGGGAGCGGGGCCGGGTTCGGGACCGGGAGGTCCCGGAGTGGGTGTGGGGGTCGGCGGCACCGGGTCGGGACGGGTGGGATCGGGATGGCCGGGCGGTTGGGGAACGGTCATGGATACTCCTCGGTAGGGGGAAGGAACGTCCCGGCGGCGTCCGAACGCCGTGGGATCGCCGAGCCGGTCCGGGCTCGACGCCACGACTCGCGGATCGCGGAGCCGTGTCGAGGCGGTGGCCACACGTCGGTGACCGGCGCCCCTCCCTGTCGGCGTCGGGCGGGGCGATGCCGAAACGGTGCTCGGCCGTGGTCGCGTCCGCCTGTTCCTTCTATTCCTTTTGTTCCTTTTGTTCGTCCAGTGGGTCCATCGGCAACGTACCCGGTCCGGTCCGGCGCAGTGCCGCGGTGACCGATCGGTTGCGTGGCCCCGGCCGCGGGCCGCCATCACCGTGAGCGGACAGCACCACCCCGGAGCCGTGGTCCGCTCCGCTCGAAATGCCCGGCTGCTCGCCGGCACCGGCAGGATCGATCCGGTCGTGTCCGGCACGTACCCGACCGCCCAGTGGATCGCCCTCGACGCCGCCCGTCGTCGACACTGCGCGGCAGGGCGCCGCGTCACGCTCGGGGACTCCACGGAAAGGATGCGCTCGTCCAGGCGACAGAGATGCCGCACCGTGCACATCGACGCCGCGCGGGGTACCCCTCACGGCATGGCTGGTATCGATCTTCGAAGCTCCGCTTTCAGCGACAACGCCTTCATCCCGCGCCGCTACGCGAAGGAGGGGGACAACGTCTCTCCTCCGCTGAGCTGGTCCGGAGTGCCGGACGGCACGGCAGAGCTCCTCCTGCTGTGCGAGGACCCCGACGCGCCGATGGGGACCTTCCTCCACTGGCTGGTCACCGGCATCGATCCGACATCCGACGGCGTGGAGGCCGGGCAGACGCCCCGGGGCGGCACACCCCGGACCAACGGCTACGGGGAGCGGGGCTGGGGCGGGCCGCATCCCCCGACCGGCGACCCGGCTCACCGGTACTTCTTCCGCCTCTACGCGCTGTCCGAGCCGGTCTCCCTCGACGACGGCGCGAGCGCCGACGACGTGCACGCCGCGGTGGAAGCACGACAGCTCGCCAGCGGCACGATCTACGGTCTCTACCACCGCTGAGGGCGGTGCGCGGGGCACGGTGCGAGGCCATCACAGCCTCCGTACCACCGCCTCCCCCGGCGCGGCGCGAACCGCACGGCCGTGTACGGAGAACCGACGGCTCGAAAGCCGCGTCCGCGACCGAGACGGCAGACGGAAACGATCCGGATCGCGGGAGTCACCGCCTCGGCGACGATCCGGTCGGCGATCGCGGCGCCCTTCCCCCGGGGGCATCTCTGTGTCTCTCGTCAAGCGAGACGGGCGAGTCGAACCCGGGCGGACACCGCCAGTCGACGGAACCGTCGCGGGCGACCAGGGCCGCGGTGTGGAGGTCCCCGGCAGGGCGTGGCCGGACCCCGGCGGCTGCGCCGGTGGGCCTCCGGGTCGGCGTCCCTCACGTCGTCCGCTCCACCGAAACACCTTCCCTGATACCCCTAGGGGGTATACAATTCCGGTGAGTGGGCACCCGGCAGCGGGACCACAGCCGAACGAGAGGGATGGGGGACAGCCATGGACCACACCATCCGCCACGGTGGTACACACCACGGCCACACCGACCGGGCCGACGCCCTGCACGACCATGCCCCGCACCACGGCCACAGCGAACCCGCGGAACCGCACGGCGGGCGCGTGGAGACCCACGCGGAGCACGGGCCCGGTGGAGCGTCGGCCTCCTGGAGCACCGCGGTGAAGGCGACGCTGCACTGCCTGACCGGCTGCGCCATCGGCGAGATCCTGGGCATGGCCATCGGCACCGCCCTGCTGTGGGGCAACGTGCCCACCATGGCCCTGGCGATCGCGCTGGCGTTCCTCTTCGGCTACTCCTTCACCCTCGTCGCCGTCCTGAGGGCCGGGGTGGGCCTCAAGGCCGCGGTCAAGGTGGCGCTGGCCGCCGACACGCTCTCCATCGCGATCATGGAGCTGGTCGACAACGGCATCATCGCCCTCACTCCCGGCGCGATGGACGCGCACCTGACGGACGGGCTGTTCTGGTCCGCGCTGCTGGGCGGGTTCGCCGTCGCCTTCCTGGTCACCACCCCGGTGAACAAGTGGATGATCGGCCGCGGCAAGGGGCACGCCGTCGTCCACGCCTACCACTGACCCACCCACCCGGTGTGCCGTACCGCCCCCGGTCGGGGGTGGCACGGCACGCCGTGGCCCCACGCGAGACCACACCGGCACCGGCCTCGGCGCCGACGTCGTCCACCCCGTCCCCGGACACGCACGCTCGCCCGCGCGGAAGCCGCGCCCGGGCACCGAGCGGGAGTGCGCTCGACCGGCAGCCGTCCACCAGGGACCCGGCCGGGTTTCCACGGCAGGGCACGGAGGCGCTGTCGGGACTCCTGCCCGGAGAACGACCGCCCGGCCGCGCCGGGGGCGTGACCGGGGGTGTGCGCCACGGTCGGCTCGGCGCCGGCCACGGTGAGCAGGTGTTCTCCTCCTCCCTGCTGCAACCGGTGGCGCGGTGCCGACGGATCGGTTCCCGACGGCAGGCGCGTTCCGTGTCGGTCGTGTTCCCAACCGGCTTCCGGTACGTCGTGGGAGAAGCCGTACACGGCGAAGTCGGTGACCAGGACGTAGCCGAGGCGCCGGTACAGGGCGTTGCTGGTGGGGTTGGCCGGGTCCGTGAACAGGACGACGTCCGTCGCGCCCGCGGCCAGCGCGGCCCTGCTCACCTCGACCGTCACAGCGCCCGCGTAGCCGCGCCCCCGGAGGTGAGCCGGGGTGTAGACGGGGTCCACCCGGATCATGCCGCCGACCATCGACGTCGAGCCCGCCATGGAGACGGGAGTGCCGTCCGGGGTCTCCCAGAACGTGAAGTGCTTGTCGGCGAAACGCGTGTCGGCCCAGGAGCCGGCGTCCATGGCCTCCACGGAGACGCTCTCTCCGACGTCGACGCAGAACTCACGGCACCAGCGCACGACTTGCTCGTGGTCCTGCTCGCCCGCGACGCGGCCCCGGCCCTCTGGGAGGGGCTCCGGTGGGGTGAGTGCGCCAAGGCGGTAGAGATGGAGCCGCTTGTCGAGTACCGGCACCGCGCCCGTGTGCCGCTGCCACGCCTCGGCGAAAGAGGTGGCCGAGTCGTGGTCCCCGCTGACGCCGGGGACGGGATGGCCGAGGTCGACCAGACGAGCGGCGAGCACGTCGGCCTGCTCGCGGGTGACGGAGGTGAGGCTCAAGGGACCGGACGGGGTGCGCTGGTAAAAGGTGGCGTGGACCTCGCCCCCTCGCTCCAGTCGGCCGAATACAGGGGCTTCGGCGCCGTGCGCGGCCGCCCCGTCCGTTCGCAGCCTCTCGATCACCGTCAGCGGCATGGTGTGCAGGACGGGGCGTGAGCGCAGGAAGTCTCCGGCTCGGGCGAGAAAGTCGTGGACGTCTTCGGTGAGGTGCCAGTCATCCGGGCGCATGCCTCATGATCCCCGATGTGCTCGACGCCGGGGAGCACGTGCCCGGAAACGAGTCGTCGCCGCGCCTGGTCCACCGTCTGCCGGCCACGTGAGGCGACTGCTTCCGAACACGCAAGAGTCTTCCTCGTCCACTGGCCGGTCCGCGGGCTTTCGCGGGTCGGGCGCCGGGTCACCGTGGTGACGAGTGCCCGGTTCAGCCGGGCTTCGGAGAGTGCCGGGGCAGCCGCCCGTGGTAGTCGGTGTGGCACACCCCGCAGGCCTGGGTCTTCACCACCGCCTCTCCCGGCCCGGGATCCGGCGCCACGATCGTCTCCACCCGCACGGGCTCGTTCACTCCGAGCGAGACGACGCCGCGTACTTCCTGTGCCATGGAAATGCTCTCTTTCTCGGTCGGTGGGTGTTCAGGAGGCCGGGTGGACCCGCACGGGAAGCGATGCCCACGAGCGCAGGGTGTTGTTGAGGTGACGACGCGGTGCGCCGGCCGGCTCGATGCGCGCGATCCGGCGTGTCAGGGCGGTGAGCAGTGCCTCGGCCTCCAGCCGGGCGACGTGCTGGCCGACGCACTGGTGCAGGCCCATGCCGAAGCCGACGTGGCCGGAGGGGTCGCGGTCGAGGTCGAATCGGTCCGGCTCGCTCCAGCGAGCCGGATCGCGGTTCGCGGCGCCCAGGAACATGAGGATCTTGGTTCCTCGCGGGATGCGGACGCCCGCCACCGTCACGTCGGTCGTGGCGGTACGGAAGAAGGTCTGCACGGGCGACTGCCGGCGCACCGCCTCGTCGAAGGCGACGCGGGCCAGGTGCGGGCGTTCGCGCAGGCGCTGCCACTGCTCGGGATGGGTCGCGAACGCGTGCAGAACGGCGGCCAGGCCGTGCACGGTGGTGTCGACGCCGGCGGTGAGCAGGGAGCGCACCACCAACGGGGCCTGCTCGTGCGTGAGGTCGCCGCGGTCGGCCGCTTCCCAGATGCGCGCGCCGAAGCCGCCCGGCGCGAGTGCCTCGCGGACGCACTGGGCGTTCACCCACCCCGACAGCTCGGCCGCGCGCGGCGCGTCCGCCTTGACCAGGTCGTTGACCGGACCGAAGGCGTTGAAGGCCATGTTGCCGTACGGCAGGAGGTTCTCCCGGCCGTCCGGGCCCAGGCCCACGGCATCGGGGAAGACGCGCAGCGGGAAGGCGCGGGCCAGCTCGGTGAAGGCGTCGAACTCGACGCCCCTGGCGAGGACGTGGTCGACCATTTCCTCGGCCGTCCGGCGCCACTGCTCGCGCAGGCGACGCAGGGCGGGCGGGCCGAGCAGCTCGGACAGCACCCGGCGCGGCGCGTCGTGGCGGGGCGGGTCGGCCTCCAGCAGCAGGCTCGGCGGCCGCCACGGCTTCTCACGGCGGAAGTCGGCCAGCCCCACCCCGGCTCCGGACTCGAAGCGCTGCCAGTCGACCAGCGCCGCGCGCACCTCCTCGTAACGGGCGAGGGCGTACACGTCGTAGCGGGTCAGGTGGACGACGGGACCGGCCTCGCGCAGAGCGGCGTGCAGCGGCTCGGGGTTCTCCAGTGCGTCCGGGGCGAACGGGTCGGCGTCGCTGACCGGCGGCGCCATGCCTTTGGGTGTCTCGGTCACAGCGGCTCCTTGCGCGGTGGGGGTCGGCTTGCGCGGTGGGTGTCGGCGGGAGTTCACAGGTCGAGGACCAGGCGGTCGTCGACGGCGCGGGAGACGCAGGGGAGCATGCAGTCCCCGGCAGCCCGGTCGTGGTCGGCGAGGACCGCGTCGCGGTGGTCGACACGTCCGGCCAGGACCGGGACGAGGCAGGTCCCGCAGGTGCCCTGGCGGCAGGAGGACAGCACCTCCGCGCCCGCTTCGCGCAGCGCGTCCAGCACGGACACGCCGGGGGCGACGGTGACCGTCCGCCCCGAGCGGCGCAACTCCACCTCGAAGGGGTCCTTGCGCACCGGTGGGGCCGACGCGGCGGCGGTGAACCGCTCGGTCCGCAGGGCGTACACGGGCCAGGCCGCGCACTCCCGCTCGACGGCGGCCAGCAGCGGGGCCGGGCCGCAGCAGTACACCCTCACGTCCGGCCGCGGCGAGCCCAGCCAAGCGGCCAGGTCGATCAGCCCCATCTCGTCCTGCGGTATCAGGTGGACGCGCTCCCCGTACGCGGCCACGAGCTCCTCCCGGAAGGCCATCGAGGTCCGGCTGCGTCCGCCGTACGCCAACTGCCAGTCGGAACCCAACAGTTCGGCCTGGTGGATCATCGGCAGCAGCGGGGTGATGCCGATGCCGCCCGCCAGGAAGAGGTAGCGCTCGCCGGGCACCAGCGGGAAGTGGTTGCGCGGGCCGCCCACCCCCACCCGGCTCCCCACGGCCAGTTCGTCGTGGACGTGTGCCGAGCCTCCCCGGCCCGCCGGCTCGCGCAGCACCGCGATCCGGTACGTGTACGCGTCCCAGCGGTCCCCGCACAGCGAGTACTGGCGGGTCAGCCCGTTGGGCAGGATCAGGTCGATGTGCGCGCCGGGCGTCCAGTCCGCCAGCCGTGCCCCTTCGGGATGGGCCAGGGTCAACGCCACGACCCCCTCGGCGACTTCCCGCTTGTCCGCCACGGTGAGAGTGACGACGCTCCCTCCCGCCGCTCCGGCCGCGGCGGGCACCGGTGTGTCTGGTGCGACCACGTTGTCGCCTCCCGTCTGTCGGTTGCCGGAAGGATGCGGGCGCGTCCGGGGCGCGGGCGACGCGATTCTCACTGAGCGAGAGGGAGAGTTGCGCCGCCGTCGCCTCCCCGCGTCGTTCCGGCGCGCACCCGCTTGCCGACCGCCTCCGCTCCGAGGGCGCGGGAGACGCCGCGCGCGGCGGTTCGTACGACGGGAACGACGGCGCGGGCCGAGGCGTCGTTGGGCACGACCACGCCCAGGGCCGCGACGACCTCGCCCGTCCGGTCGCGCACGGGAGCCGCGATGCCGAGGGCGTCCTCGTGCACGAATCCGGGGCAGTGGGCGTAGCCGTCGCGGCGTACGGCGGCGAGTTGGGCGCGCAGGAGGGGCGAGGCGGCGGGAGTGTGGCGCGTGTACGCGCGCAGTGGACGGCCGTCCAGGAGGCGCTCGCGCAGCTCGGCGGGCGCGTGCGCGAGGAGGACGAGCCCGCTGGAGGAGGCGTGCAGCGGCAGGCGGCCCGCGATCCGGGTGTAGTTCACCACCGAGCCGGGCGCGGAGAGCCGCTCCACGAACAGCACCTCCTCGCCTTCGCGCACGGCGAGCTGGACATGGTGGCCGACCACGTCGTGGACGCCCTCCAGGAACGGCATCGCGCGCTCGCGCAGCGTGAGCGCGGGCGAGGCGCGCGACGCCAGTTCCCACAGCCGCACCCCGACCCGCACCAGGCGCCGCTCGTCGCGTACCAGCAGCCCGTGCGCGACGAGTTCGGCGACCAGGCGGGAGGCGGTGGCCACGTGCAGCCCGGATCGGCGCGCGATCTCGGAGACGGACAGTGCGGGCTCGTCCTGCGTGAACGCCTCCAGGATGCGCACCGCCCGCGCGAGGACCGACTCGCCGCCTCCCCGCGTGCTCACAGGTCGAGGACCAGACGCGGGCAGGCGGCGCGGGAGACGCAGATCATCATCGTGTCGTGCGCGGCCTGTTCCTCGGGGGTGAGCAGGGAGTCGCGATGGTCCACCGTCCCGGCCAGGACCGCCGTCTCGCAGGTGCCGCAGGTGCCCGCGCGGCACGAGGACAGCACCTGTACGCCTGCCTGCTCGACGGCGTCCAGCACGGAGGTGCCGGGCGGTACGGTCACGGTGCGGCCGCTGCGGGCGAGTTCCACCTCGAACCCTCCGTCCGTGCCGGCGCCTTGGACGTCCCTGGGCGTGAACCGCTCGGTGTGCAGGGCGCCGGGCGGCCAGGCGGCGCAGCGCTCCTCCACCGCGCGCAGCAGCCCTTCCGGGCCGCAGCAGTACACCAGGGTGTCCGGACGCGGGCTGCCGAGCAGGGCGTCGAGGTCCGGCGGGCCGTGCTCGTCCTGCGGTACCAGGCGTACGCGTCCGCCGTACGCGGTGCGCAGCTCGGCGTGGAAGGCCATGGAGGCGAGGTTGCGTCCGCCGTACACCAACTCCCACTGCGCGCCGCGGCGTTCGGCCGCGGCGAGCATGGGGATCAGCGGGGTGATGCCGATGCCGCCCGCCAGGAAGAGGTAGCGGGGCGAGGGCTGGAGCGCGAAGGCGTTGCGCGGGCCGCGTACCCGTACCGGGTCGCCGGGTGCGAGACGGTCGTGGACGTGTGCGGAGCCTCCCCGGCCGTCCGG
Organism: Streptomyces macrosporus; assembly: GCF_039533145.1. Lineage (NCBI taxonomy): Bacteria > Bacillati > Actinomycetota > Actinomycetes > Kitasatosporales > Streptomycetaceae > Streptomyces > Streptomyces macrosporus. The sequence goes on along the minus strand of NZ_BAAASZ010000005.1, from coordinate 100,056 downwards.
CTCGCGCAGGACGGCGACCTGCCAGCGGGTGCGGTCGGCGGGGTCGGAGCACAGCGAGTACTGGCGGGTGAGCTCCGGGGTGAGCCGGAGGTCGACGTGGGCGCCGGGCTGCCAGGCCGGCAGCTCGCCGCCGTCGGGGAGGGCGAGGGTCAGGCGTACGACGCCCTGGGCGACGCTCTCCTTGGCGGTGAGGACCAGGTCGAGGTCGGTCTCGGTACCGCCCGTCCGGGTACGTGCGGGGATCACGGTGGTCACGGTGCCTTCTCTCGTCGGGTCGGGGCCGGCTCGGGGGCCCCGGCGGGAACGGGCGCGGCGTCGGCGGGCGGGCGGTGGCCTTCGGGGTGGGCGAGCAGCCAGTCCCACAGCTCCACCGGGTCCTCGAACTCGCGCTCGGCGCCGCAGTGACAGACGGCGAGCAGGCGGTCGGTGCCGAGGAGCCAGTGGATGCGGTGGACCTCACCGCCGGTGAGGGCCGGGGGATGCAGGGGGCTCATCGGGCCGCCGCCCCCACCTGCTCGACGCCTTCGGCGGCCAGGCGGGCGAGGATCCGGCGGGCGGCCAGACCCCCGGTGTCGATGTTGATGGACAGCTCCTGGTAGCCCGCCTTCTCGGTGTCCAGGGCCTTCTGCAGCACGTTGAGCGCCACCACGTCCTGCAGGACCACGGTGCGGTTGTTCTCCCACAGGAAGTCGCTGACCTGCTGGTCCTCCAGGGCGAAGTCCCGGGCCACCGCCCAGAAGTCGTACGTGGTCCTCTCCGTGGACGGGGTGATGCCGTAGACGACCTCCACGTGGAAGGCGTGCGGGTCGGTTCCGTCGGCGTTCGGACCGGGCGCGCCGACCGGGGCGATGCGGGAGTGCAGCAGGTACAGGCCCGGCGCGTGGTACTCGATGTCCTGCCAGCGGGTGATGCGGCCCTCGATGCCGGTGGACTCGGCGTAGAACGGCGGGCACTCGGCGTCGTCCATGTGGCGGCTGACGTAGACGATCCCGGCCTTGTCGTCGACCTCGGTGGTGATGGGGGTCTCGGCGACCTCCGGGGTGCCGATGTAGCCGCCGTGCAGGTACGTCTCGTGGGAGAGGTCCATCAGGTTGTCGACCAGCAGACCGTAGTCGCCGTCGATGGGCTCCATGCCGCGGACGACGGTGTGGTCCGGGGAGTCCAGCCAGGGGGCGCGCGGCGGCAGGGTGTCGCCCGGCTCGCGGTCGCCGATCCACACCCACACGAAGGCGTCCTGCTCGATCACCGGGTAGGTCTTCAGCCGGGCCGTGCGGGGAATGCGCTGCTGGCCGGGCACGGACACGCAACCGCCGTCGGTGCCGTAGGTGAAGCCGTGGTAGCCGCACACCACGCGGTCGCCGTCCAGGCGGCTCGGCTTCTCCGAGAGCGGGAAGCGGCGGTGCACGCAGCGGTCGGACATGGCCACGGCCCGGCCGTCCTCGGTGCGGTACAGCAGGATCGGCTCGCCCAGGACGGTACGGCCGAGCAGTTCGCGCCCGACCTCGTGGGCGTGGGCGGCCACATACCACTGGTTGCGAACGAAAGCGGTCATGGTGCTTCTCCTTGAGAACACGGGTGGGGTCAGCGGGCGTCGCCGACCGCGGCGGCGGCGATGGAAGGACGGGGCTCGGCCGCGTGGGCCGGACGCATCGCCAGGACGAGGACGCCGGTCGCCACGAAGATCGCGCCGACGACGAGGTAGAGGCTCTGCGGGCTCCAGCCGGCGTCCAGCATGGCCCCCGCGGCGGTGGGCGCGACGATCGATCCGATGCGGCCGACGGCGAGCGCGCAGCCGATGCCGGTGGCGCGCACGGACGCGTCGTAGACGACGGGATTGAGGGCGTAGAGACCGGCCACGCAGCCGTTGACGAACACGCCGATCAGCGCGCCGAGCGCCAGGGCGGCCCACAGGACGGACGTGGAGACGATGAAGCCGGAGAGCAGGACCGCCGTGACGACCAGGTAGCCGGCCAGTACGTGGCGGAGCCGGAAGCGGGCGGCGAGTGCGCCGAGCGCGGCGGCGCCGAAGATGCCTCCGAGATTGAGCAGGGTGCCGCCGGTCAGGCTCTGGGTGCTGGACAGTCCCGCCTCCGCCAGCAGGGTCGGTGTCCAACTGGTGATGACGTAGAAACCGGACATGGCCAGGAAGAACGCGGACCACAGCAGCACCGTGGAGCGGCGCAGCGCACCATCGAGCAGCCGGCGGAAGCCGGCGGTGAGCGAGGCGGAGGATCGATCGGTGGTCTCGGGCAGTTCGGACAGCGCCGGTTGCCCCATGCGGCGGGCCAACGCGTTGACCCGCTCCAGCGCGCCCTTGGGCCTGCGAGTCAGCAGGAAGTCCAGCGACTCGGGCAGGGTGGCCCAGGCCAGAGGCACGGCCAGGGCGGTGGCGAGGCCGCCCGCCAGGAACACCGACCGCCAGCCGAACCGGTCGACCAGGCCGACGGCGAGCAGCCCGCCAAGGGTGGCGCCGATGGCGTAGCCGGTGGAGTTGAGGCTGACGGCCAGCCCGCGCCAGCGGTGGGAGGCGTACTCGCCGGAGAGGACGTTGCTGCACGCGAGGACGCCGCCGATGCCGACGCCGGTGAGCACGCGCAGCGTGCCGAGCTGGACGGCGGACTGGCTGGCGGAGGACAGCAACATGCCGGCGGCGGCGAGAACCAGGCAGCCCAGCACGATCGGTCGGCGACCCACACGGTCGGCCCACGGGGCGACGGCGATCGCGCCGAGCGCCATGCCGACCAGCCCGGCGCTGAGCAGCAGGCCGAGCTGGGCGGAGGTCAGCTCCCACTCGGCCGAGACGGCCTTGCCGGTGAAGGACATCACCAGCACGTCGAAACCGTCGAGGACGTTGAGCAGGATGCAGACCACGACCACGCGCCACTGGAAGCGGCTCATCGTTCCCTCGTCGAGGGCATCGCGCAGCGGGCGGTTCACAACACGGCTCCGGCACGTGGGCGGATGGGGGAAAAGGCCATGGCAGCACTCCGTTGTCGACTGCTCGGTCACGGCCAACCCCCCTTGCCCGCACGGCGCGGTGCGGCTCCATCGGCTCGAGCCGGGCCGGGGCAAGGGCGGTCGGTGCGAACATCCTGGATGTGGACGTCCGGCCCGACCAGGCGCTTTTCCGGATGCCGGGAAAGATTTCGCGCGGGTCGCCCCCGGTCAGCGGGCGGGCTCGGTCAGCGGGCGGGCTCGGCGAGCGCCCGCGAGATCGCCCGGGCGCTCGTGCACACCAGCGATGCCAGCGCGTGCGCGGAACGGATCCCGTGCCGCACCACCAGCGACACCGCGGCGACCACCTCCCCGCCCGGTCCGTACACCGGCGCGGCCACCGACAGGGCGTCCATCGTGACCTGCCGATCGCTGACGACGTAGCCGTCGCGGCGTACGTCGCCCAGCATCCGGCGCAGGGTGCGCGGGTCGGTCACGGTCCGCTCCGTGAACCGGCGGAACGGTCCGGCCAGCACTTTCTCCTGCACCTCGCTCGGCGCATGGGCGAGCAGGACCAGGCCCACCCCGGTGGCCGTCAGCGCGAACCGCCCGCCCACCCGGGTCAGCACCGGCACCGCGCCGGTACCCGCGATCCGCTCCACGAACACCAGCTCACACCCCTCCCGCACGGCCAACTGCACGTTCTCCCGCGTGACCTGCGAGAGGTCCTCCAGGTACGGCAGGGCGCGCTCACGCAGCCCCTGCCCGCGCGGCGCGAGCGCGCCGACCTCCCACAGGCGCAGGCCGACCCGGTAGCGACCGTCCGCCCCGCGCTCCAGCGCTCCCCACTCGATCAGATCGCCGAGCATCCGGTGCACGGTGGACGTGGGCAGGCCCGAGCGCCGCGCCAGTTCGCTGAGCGTCATCGCCGGGTGTTCGGCGCAGAACGCGCCGAGAATCCTGAACGCCCTGCCGAGCACCGGGCCGGGGCCGCCCCCCGCCCGTGCTCCGCTCTTCTGGGCTGCCGGGGAGGCCTGTGCTCGCACCGTCACACACCTTTCTGCCTTCCGTTCCGCGCAACTCGCCTCGGCGGCTCGCGGATTGACCGAGAGTGTGCGACACCGCGGGCCGCTCGTCGAGAGGAACGACCGGATCGGCGGCCGGCCCGGGGCCCGACGTCCGGAATCCGAGGGCGGACGTCTCGGGGCCGGGCCTGCTCCCGGTCCGGCTCGGACACCTCGGTGGCTCCCGTCCCCGGGCCGCTTCCCGGTGCTCACGCCGGGTCGTCCGTCCGAGGCGTCGGGGCGATTCCCCGTCCGGCAGAGGTGGTGGCGGCAGGGCTCGGCAGGCGGAGCCCTGCCACCCGCGACGACGGTGTGCAGGGCGTGGCCGGCGCGCCCGGGCCGATGCTCGATGTACGGATACCGGTGTTCCGCCGGCTCCCCCACGGCCTCCGTGCCGTTCGGGACGAACGTCGGCGGAGGGAGCCGGGCAGCCGCTCGTACCAGGCCGGCGCCGCCGCGTGGTCGTTCACGGGGATGCCCGCGAACAGGTCGACGGCCATGACGCCATGGCAGGTTCGGCGGCCCTGCGAATCGGCCCGACTCACCGCGCCACCGGCAACGAGTCACACGATCGTGTCACGAGCTCCGAGTCGCCGGTCGACGTCGCAGGATGCGCGTTCGTTCACCGGCGCCGCCCGAACTCACGGCGACAGGAGTTCTCGGGCGGCTCTCGTCCGATGGGACGAAACCACCGGCGGGCTATTTCACGCTACAAGGACCCTCTTTCCACAGTCCTCGTCTTCCGTCCCCTCGCAGACGTAAACCCAGCCACTGGCGAGGGGAGAGAAAAAGATGTCGGTGGGGAACAGGTGGTTCAATTCCTTCACCCCGGGGCCGCACTGAGCGACAACCCTCTCCGTGCTCCACCCGAAGTCGACCATCCAATCGAACCAGACCGAGTAGCACTCGCTTCCGGTATTCGTCAACCGCCCTTCGCCGACGAAGGCCGTCCGGGTCTCCGTGGTCGTTCCCGACACGGTGGCCTCGCCATGGTGTGCCGTCCACTCGGTGGCGGCTTCCGCTTGAGCGCTCGGTTCTCTCTCCAGGGCCATCGCCGGCTGGGCGACAAGGGCGAACAGGAAGGCGGACACCAGGACCGGGATGCGGCCCGGAATTACATGCGAACGCAACGAAACGTCCTTTCCGTGTTCCTTCGCTTCGGTTCAGCCGCACACGACTCCGAAAAGAAGAGTCCTGCTGAATTCGTGTTCACGATCGCATGGCCACGGAAGGATCACCACAAGATATTCGGACAGGTTGCACACCATCGCCCGGCCGAGAACGGCGGCGGGACGGGCAACAGGATTCGCGTGTTCTCGTGTGAGGAAATGCGGTGATCGTGCGGGATATCCGGGATACCCCGCGGGGTGGTGACGCGATGAAAAGCGGTCCTCGATGTCGAGGTGCCCGACAACCCGATCGGCCCGCGCCGCCGGCCGGACCGACACGACCGCGGCGACCGACTGCCACCGGGCACCCCGACAACGCGACCGGCCTCGTCCGGCCCACGAGACCGCGACCACGGCCGTCCGTGCGCGCCTCCGGCCGGCGGGGAAACGGCGGAGGCCGCCGCGTCACGAGGGCTGGTCGTACCGGTAGAAGCCGTGCCCCGTCTTGCGGCCGAGCCGCCCCTCCTGGACCATCCGGGCCAGCAGCGGGGGCACTTCGGCGATCAGGTCGGTGCCGTTCTCCCGCATGCCGTGCGCCACAGCGCTGATGGTGTCGATCCCGATCATGTCGAGAAGGGCGAGCGGACCCATCGGATATCCGCAGCCCAGCGTCATGCCGCGGTCGATGTCCTCGGCGTCGGCCACGCCCTGGTCGTACATGCGGACCGCCGCCATCAGATAGGGCACGAGCAGCGCGTTGACCACGAACCCGCAGCGGTCCCGGGTGCGGATGACCTCCTTGCCCAGCGCGTCCGCGACGAACGCCTCGGCTGCCGCGGCGCTCCGTGCGCTCGTGCGATCCGTCAGGACCAGCTCGACCAAGGGCATCGCCGGCACGGGGTTGAAGAAGTGCAGTCCGACGACGGACTCGGGCCGGCCGGTCGTCTCGGCGAGGTCGTTCACCAGCAGGCTGGAGGTGGTGGAGGCCAGCACGGCCGCCGGATCCGTCAGTTGGTCGTCGAGCGCCTTGAACACCCCGCGTTTGCCGTCCAGTTCCTCGGTCACCGCTTCCACGACGAGCTGCCGGTCGGCGAGTTCGGCGATGTCCGCTGTGATCCGCAGCCGGCCGGCGGTCTCCTCGCGTTCTCGCGGGGTCATACGGCCTTTGGCGACGGCCCGGTCGAACGCGGCGGCAAGGCGCCGCGCCGCGGCCTCGACGCGGTCCGGTGCGGAGACCAGAACCCGTACGTCGAGGCCGGCGCGCAGGCTCACCTCGGCGATCCCGGCGCCCATCGTCCCGCAGCCCACCACACCCACCCTGTGCACGGGTCCGGTCATCGTGTTCTCCCTTCGGTGGCGGTCCACCTCATCAGGGCGGCACCGGCCGCCATGCCGGCGCCGAAGCCGGCGAGCAGCACCAGATCGCCCTCGCGCAGCGCGCCGGAGCGGTTGGCGGCGTCGAGGGCGACGGGCACGGACGCGGAGCCGATGTTGCCGCTGTGCCGCAGCGGCAGGTGGGTGTGCGCCCGGTGCAGGCCGCCGGCCTCGGCGAGTTCCGCCACCAGCCGCCCGTTGGCCTGGTGGGGTACGAAGTGGTCCACATCGGTGGGTTCGTAGCCGTACCGCTTCAGCAGCCTGGTGAGGAGCCCGGGCACGTTGCCCAGGACGAAGTCCCGCACCGCCCGGCCCTGCATCCGCAGCAGGTGGCCGCCGTCCGCGACCGTCCCGGCCGACGCCGGACACCGGCTGCCGCCCGCGGGCATGCTGATCAGCTCGTGGTCGGCGCCGTGACTGACCAGTTCCACGTCGAGCAGGCCCCGCCCGGCGGCGCCGTCG